>NZ_JBAMDC010000029.1:0-44979 GCF_036961605.1 Streptomyces sp. KLMMK | reverse complement strand
CCCTCCGGGACATCCGGCCCGTCCGGCCCGTCCGGTCCTTCCGCCGGATCACCGTCGGCGGGCCCCTCCGAGGCCCCCTCCGGCGACAGCAGCGAGGCGGCCGGCCCCGTGGAGGACGCGCCCGGGGAAGGAGCCCCGGGCACCGGGCCCCCGGCGCCCGCCGACGAGGCGGACGGCGCCGCCGAGCAGCCGCAGGGCCCCTTCGGGCCGGTGACGCCCGACCCCGTCTCCACCCGCACCGCCGCCGCCCGCAACGCCAGGAGCGCGGCCTACGGCGACCGTGTGCTGCGCGTCCTGCCCCTCGGGACGGGCCTCGCCCTCACCGGTCTCGGCCTCGGCTTCTTCGCCCTGCGGCTGAGGCGCCCGCGATAGGCCGCGAGGCCGCGATGGGCTCGCGATGGGCCGCGGTCCCGGCGTCTCGGGCGGCGTTAAGGCGATGAGATGCCGTACGCGATGCCGCGGAAATGACGAACTGCCCGGGAAAGCCGGGGAAAAAGGGGCGCACGGAGTGAAAAAGGGGCGCGCGTCAGAGCGCGTGGCACGGTGGATCAGGCGTGTACGGGGGCATCAACAGGGGGAAATCACATGTGCGAGAGAATGGCGGCATGGATATGCCGAGGAATGAACGGTCGCAGGAGAGCCCGCAGGTCCTGGTCGTAGGCCCGGACGGCATGGCTCTCGGCAGCGCCAGCCCCGGCGGCGGGGAGGGCGACGACGAGTCGCGCGAGGTCCCGGTGACGGAGATGGTCGAACAGCCGGCGAAGGTCATGCGCATCGGCAGCATGATCAAGCAACTGCTGGAGGAAGTGCGGGCCGCCCCTCTCGACGAGGCGAGCAGGGTCCGGCTCAAGGAGATCCACCGCAGCTCCGTCAAGGAGCTGGAGGACGGCCTGGCCCCCGAGCTGGTCGAGGAGCTGGAGCGCCTGTCGCTTCCGTTCACCGACGACACGGTGCCCACCGAGGCGGAACTGCGCATTGCGCAGGCCCAGTTGGTCGGCTGGCTGGAAGGCCTGTTCCACGGCATCCAGACCGCGCTGTTCGCCCAGCAGATGGCGGCCCGCGCCCAGCTGGAGCAGATGCGCCGGGCGCTGCCGGCCGGTGTCCTCGGTGAGGACGACGGCGAGGGCACGCAGCACGGCGGCGCGCGTTCAGGCCCCTACCTTTAAGGGCCCGAGCCCTTGAAGGCCCTTGAAGGCGCTTGAAGGCCTTTGAAGCCTTTGAAGACCGAAACTGAATAAGCGTCATTCCGCTTGTGCGTGTGCCCGGTACGTCCACTCAAGACGTACCGGGCACACGCACAAGCACACGCACCACGCGCACACACCCACGGGACCGGGCCCGGAGGCCCCGCCCGGGCTGATCAGGAGGAGGCCGGGTCGCCCGTCGAGACGGTCAGCACGAACTGGTCCGACGGCGACTTCGGGTCGAACGGGTCGCCCGCGGCCGGCACCTGGTTGAGCACCGTGCCCTTGCCCCACGTGTTCTCGGGCGACACGTCGATCCGGTACTTCCAGCCGGCGGCCTGCAGGCACGACTTCACCGAGTCGATGTACATGTACCGGAAGTCGGGGGACGACTTCTTCGACTTGTCGCTGTAGTACTCGTAGGCCTTGGTGCACTTGGACGGGTCGATGGTCTTGCTCTTGTCGCCCTCCTTGTGCTTGCTCTGCGAGCCGCCGGTGGTGCCGCCCGCGGTGGTCGTGCCGCCGCCGCTGGTGCCGCCGCCACCGCCGGTGGTCGTGCCGCCGCCCGGGGTCACGGGCGCCTGGCTCTGCGTTCCGCCGGTGGTGCCCCCGGCCTCTTCGTTCTTCTTCCCGCCGCCGCTCAGCGTGATCGCCGCGATCACGCCGATGACCGCGAGGCCCGCGACGACGGCGGAGCCGATGATGACCGGCTTGTTGCTCTTGCCGCCGCCCGACGGCGACCCGACGGAGGTCGACGGGCCGGAGGACGGGCTGACCGAGTAGGGCGGGGGCGTGCTGGGGCCCTGGGCGCCCTGGAAGGGGGCCACGGGCGTCGGGTAGCCCCCGGGGCCCTGGGCGGCCTGCTGGGCGCCCGAGGAGGGCCCGTAGCCGCCGTTGTACGGCCCGGGCGCCCCCGGGGCCTGGTAGGGCGTCTGGACGCCCCCCGGGCCCGGTGCGGGGGTCTGCTGGTCGACGGGCGGGAAGACGGCGGAGCTGACGCCCGCGCCGCTGCGCGCCGGCGGGCCGCCCGCGATGATGATCGGCGAGGGCGCGGTCTGCGCCGTGCTCGTCACCCGCGCGCACTCGTCGCGCATGGACTCGGCACTCGGGAAGCGCTCGTTCGGGTTCTTCTTCAGCGCCCGGGCGACCAGGGCGTCGACCGCCGGCGGGATCGAGCGGTTGATCGAGGAGGGAGCGACCGGCTCCTCCTGGACGTGCGCGTAGGCGATGGCCAGCGGGGAGTCCGCGTCGAACGGCAGCCGCCCGGTCAGCAGCTCGAAGAGCATGATGCCGACCGAGTACAGGTCCGAGCGGGCGTCGACGCCGCGCCCGAGCGCCTGCTCGGGGGAGAGGTACTGGGGGGTGCCGACGACCATGCCGGTCTGCGTCATCGACGTGACGCCGGACTGCATGGCGCGGGCGATGCCGAAGTCCATGACCTTGACCACGCCGCGCTTGGTCATCATCACGTTGCCGGGCTTGATGTCGCGGTGGACCAGGCCCATCTCGTGGCTGACCTCGAGCGCCGCCAGCACATCGGCGGTGATCTTCAGCGCCTTCTCGGCCGGCATGGCGCCGTACTGGTGCACGTCGGCGTCGAGGACGGAGCGCAGCGGCTGGCCCTCGACGTACTCCATGACGATGTACGGCATGGTCGACCCGTCCAGGTCGTCCTCGCCCGTATCGAATACCGAGACGATGTTGGTGTGTGTGAGCTTGGCGACGGCCTGCGCCTCGCGCCGGAACCGTTCGCGGAAGGACGCCTCGCGGCCCAGCTCCGTGTGGAGCGTCTTGATGGCGACCTGACGGTCCAGGACGGAGTCGTAGGCCAGGTGGACGGAGGCCATGCCGCCCTCGCCCAGCAGGTCGCGGAGCTGGTAGCGGCCGCCACCGACAGACCGGCCCGTGTAGCGGCCCTGCGCGCCGTCCTGGCTCATCGTTCTACTTCCCCCTTGGGCGCACTGCCTGGCATACGTTCCGGCATTCGGTTCGGCATACGGTTTGGCATGTGATTCGGCTTATGGTCCGCCGGCCCGGCGATCCGTACGGTGATCCGTGCGGCCCTGTTCCGTCGGTTCTGTCGATATATCTCGGCCAAGTCTGCCCCAGGCCGCGGGCACGTCAAGCCGCGTGCCCGTTCCGTGACGGGATGCGCGACAAGACGTCACGAGATTTGCCTTGCCCAGGCCCGTACGGGTTTGATAGCGCGTCCATCCCGGACCGGCGCGCGCCGTGGAACCTGTAGCGTGCCTTAGCGGAAGACCGTTTTCCCACCGCAGCGCCTTCCGCGCGACGCGGCCAGACACGACGGCGAGGACTGATGGCACAGACGCAGAGCGCCCAGGGTCCGTCCGACCCTGACGCCAACGAGGGCGGAATGCCCGATGTGCCGGAAATGTGGGGTAACGGGGGGCTCGTCGGGGACGGCCGTTACCGCCTCACGCACAGGCTGGGCCGCGGCGGCATGGCCGAGGTCTTCGCCGCCGAGGACGTGCGCCTGGGCCGCACGGTCGCGGTGAAGCTGCTCCGCGCCGATCTCGCCGAGGACCCGGTGTCCAAGGCCCGCTTCACCCGCGAGGCGCAGTCGGTCGCCGGGCTCAACCACCACGCGGTCGTCGCCGTTTACGACTCCGGCGAGGACACCGTCGGCCGCAACGTCGTGCCGTACATCGTCATGGAGCTGGTCGAAGGCCGCACCATCCGCGACCTGTTGCTCAACGCCGACGCCCCGCCGCCCGAGCAGGCGCTCATCATCGTCTCCGGCGTGCTGGAGGCCCTGGCCTACAGCCACCAGCACGGCATCGTGCACCGTGACATCAAGCCCGCCAACGTGATCATCACCAACAGCGGTGCGGTGAAGGTCATGGACTTCGGCATCGCCCGCGCCCTGCACGGCGCGGCCTCCACCATGACCCAGACCGGCATGGTCATGGGCACCCCCCAGTACCTCTCGCCCGAGCAGGCCCTCGGCAAGACCGTCGACGCCCGCTCGGACCTCTACGCCACCGGCTGCCTGCTGTACGAACTGCTGGCGCTGCGTCCGCCGTTCACCGGCGAGACCCCGCTCTCGGTCGTCTACCAGCACGTCCAGGACATGCCGGTGCCGCCGTCGCAGGTCCTCGGCAGCGTGCCGCCGGAGCTCGACGGCCTGGTCATGCGCTCCCTCGCCAAGGACCCGGACGACCGGTTCCAGAGCGCCGAGGAGATGCGCGGGCTGGTCCAGTACGCCCTGCAGATGCTGCACGACGCGGGCGCCCACTCCGGCGCCTGGGACACGGGCCCGATCGACCACCTGGGCGGCGCCACGCAGGTGATGGGCGCCGTCGGCGGCCCGCACACCACTGCCATGCAGCACCCGCAGCACGGCGGCGGCACCTCCCAGCAGCCGATACTGCCGCCCCGCCACGGCGACGACGGCGGCTTCGACGGCTACGGCGGCAACGGCGGCCGGAACGGCGGCAAGGGCAGGATGCTGCTCGTCGCCGCCGTCGTGGCGATCGTGCTGGTGGCGGGCGCGGTGTATGCGCTGAAGGCGTTCCAGACGAGCGGCGGCAAGACGGAGAGGAAGCCCGACAAGACCTCCGTCGGCCCGTCCACCCCCGGCCCCTCCGGCTCGCAGAGCCCCGACGCCCAGAAGTCCCCCTCCCCGGGCCACAACGGCACGACGGGCGGCACGGGGCGTCAGCGCGATTCGGACAGCGAGGACGACACCACGGACACCGACGAGGGCACCGGCCGGCAGAAGCCGTCGCACGGGACGTCCGCGCCGCCGTCCAGCGCCCCGCCCTCGACGGACCCGTCGACCCAGCCCGACCCGTCGACCAAGCCGTCCACCGGCGGCGGCGACAACAAGCCCGGCACCACCACGGGCCAGTCCGGCAGCACCGGTACGACCACGGGCACCACGACCGGGCAGTCCGGCACCGTCGGCACCACCGCCGGCCAGGGCGGCACGGGTACGACCCCGGGCACCTGATCCGGCCGGGAAGCGGCCGGGAAGCGGTAAGTACTTGAGGGCACCCGATAGCGCATCGGGTGCCCTCGGTCATGTGCGCGGGGAAGCGCCCTGCGGTGCCCCCGGCTCACTCCGTGAACGCGTCCCGCACCGCCTCGTACGAACGTGTCCACCAGACCGTCAGCGCCGCTGAAGCCGGGAAGCCGGGGTCCGCCCGGTGGTCGCCCAGCTGGTAGCGCCAGCGCAGCATCCAGAAGTCGTTCAGCCGCTCCCACCACACGCGGTGGACGGCCGCGCCCAGCTCGGCCGGGTCCGCGCCGCTCGCCCGCCGGTACGCGCGCGCGTACGGGCGTATCTTCGCGAGGTCCAGCGTGCCGTCGGGGCGCAGGAAGAAGATGACGGCCGCGCGGACGGCCTCTTCGGCGCGGGGCTGCACGCCGAGGCGGTCCCAGTCGACGATCGCGGCGGGTTCGCCGCCGCGGTAGAGCAGGTTGAGCGGGTGGAAGTCTCCGTGCACCCAGCCGGGGGCGGTGCCGTCGGCTGGGCGGCGGTGGGCGTGGCGCTCCAGCAGGGCGCGGCGCTCGATCAGCCGGTGCTCGGCGAGTTCGTCGAAGGAGTCGCGGGGCCGGCTGCCCCTGCCCCGGCGTACGAGCCCGAGGAGCTCCTCGATGAGGGCGTACGTGTCCTGGGGGTCCGCCGAGGCGTCCGCGGGCCGCCGGCCCCCTCCCAGGCCCTCACAGGCCCCTCCAGGGCCTTCTGCGGCCCCCGGCGGGCCGTCGGGGGGCTCCTCGCGGCAGACCTTGGCCAGGCAGGTGTGGACGTGGCCGAGCAGGGCGCCGAGCTTGCGCGACTGGGTGCGGGTCAGTTCGCCGCCGTCGCGGTGGCGGCCGTCGACCCACGGGTGGAGGGCGTAGCAGCGGCCGCCGAGGACGGTGACGGTCGTGCCGTCCGTGCGGGCGACGGGCGGGGCGACGGGCAGGCCGAGGGCGGCCAGGCGCAGGGTGACGCCGTGCTGGCGGGCGATGGCGGCCTGGTCGCCGTCGAGGTGGTGCTTGAGGAAGAAGTCGCCGCGGGTGGTGGTGAGGCGGTAGCCGCGGTTGAGGAGGCCCTCGGTCAGCGGGATGCAGGAGACGGGCTCGCCGGCCCGGTCGTAGCGGCGCAGCAGCGTGCGCAGGGTGCCGATGCCGGGTCCGATGTCGGGTGGGGCGGTGGGCGGGACATCGGTGACAAGTGAGCGTGGCACGTCCCAAATGTTAGATCACGCTGAGTGCGCGGCCTGTCGCGCGGGGACCCCTTCAAGGTGATGCAGGGTGATGAACTGCGGTTCGATGCACAGGTATTCGGGCCGGAAGGGTGCGGCGTCCGCCGTGCGGGGCGGCCGTCCGAAGCGCTCCAGGTCGTCCCCGGAAGGGATGAAGAGGCGTGCCGTGCCGACGAATTGCACGGTCCACACCGCCTCGTCGCCCTCGCGCCGGTCGCTCAGGTTGTCGGCGCCGTAGGCGACGACGTTGCCGTCGCAGGCCTGGGCGTAGCCGAAGTCGCCGTGGAGGCGGAGCAGGACGCTCCCGCCGGAGACGACGTGGCGGGCGACGGTGACGAAGGGGAGTGCGCGCATGCTGACCGAAAGGCGGCCGTACGGGGTGCTGCCGAGCAGTTCGAGGGCTCGGTATCGGTCGGGCGGCGCGGAGAGCATGGCACCACTGTGCACGCCCGTCTCACCCGCCTCCAGGGACACCCGCCCCTTTGGTGTGGGTCATAGGTCCTGAATCACCGGTTTACCGTAGATTTACCGCTTCTCGGCCTGCAGCCGGGCCACGTACGCCGCCGCCTGGGAGCGCCGCTCCATGCCGAGCTTGGAGAGCAGGCTGGAGACGTAGTTCTTGATCGTCTTTTCGGCCAGGTGCAGGCGCTCGCCGATCACGCGGTTGGTCAGGCCCTCGCCGATCAGGTCCAGGATCCGGCGCTCCTGGTCGGTCAGGCTCGCGAGCCGGTCGTCGCCCTTGGGGGCCTTGCCGTCGCGCAGCCGCTCCAGCACCCGCGCCGTCGCCACCGGGTCGAGCAGGGATTTCCCGGCCGCCACGTCCCGTACGGCGGCGAGCAGCTCATTGCCACGAATGGCTTTCAGTACGTAACCGGACGCGCCCGCCATGATCGCGTCGAAGAGTGCCTCGTCATCGGCGAAGGAGGTGAGCATCAGGCATTTGATGTGCTCATCCTGCGAACGGATTTCCCGGCAGACTTCGACGCCGCTGCCATCCGGAAGGCGAACGTCCAGAACTGCGACGTCCGGTCGTGTGGCCGGAATGCGCACCAGTGCGTCGGCGGCCGTACCGGCCTCCCCGACGACCTCGATGTCGGCCTCGACGGAGAGCATCTCGTGCACCCCGCGCCGGACGACCTCGTGGTCGTCGAGCAGAAATACCGTGATTTTTCCTTGTTCGGGCACAGGGCCAGTCTCACACACCGAGTCTTCCCCTGCTCTTGTCCTCCGGGATAACGTGCCGTCGTTCCGGCAGCCCGCACGGGCTGTGCTCACAAGGTCGTGACCAGGAGCGTCGCCCCGCTTTCTCGATTTACTTGGAAATCCAAGCAAAATTGCAGGTCAGGTGGGGTTTCGCAGGAATGCGGCCTTCTGGGTAACGTGCTTATTGCAGGCCTTTCGCCGGGGCGCCTGTCACGCCCGGTTCCGGCCTCGGCACACCCACCCCGTGTGCCGTCGGGGATCGAGCGAGCATTCTCCTGCCTCACGGCGGGGGAACCCCCTCTGGCCGCCGGCGACCCCGGGGGCCGGACAGACGGAGGAGCACACGTGACTGTGGACAGCACTGCCGCGCGCAAGCCGCGCCGCGGCGGCAGCAAGCGCGCCGGCGCCAAGACCGCCGCGGCGGCGGGCGCACCCGAGCTCGTACAGCTGCTGACGCCGGAGGGCGAGCGGGTCGAGCACCCCGACTACTCCATCGACCTGACCGCCGAGGAACTGCGTGGCCTGTACCGCGACATGGTGCTGACCCGCAGGTTCGACGCCGAGGCGACCACGCTGCAGCGCCAGGGCGAGCTGGGCCTGTGGGCCTCCCTGCTGGGCCAGGAGGCCGCCCAGATCGGCTCCGGCCGGGCGACCCGTCCCGACGACTACGTCTTCCCGACCTACCGCGAGCACGGCGTGGCCTGGTGCCGCGGGGTCGACCCCACCAACCTCCTCGGCATGTTCCGCGGCGTGAACAACGGCGGCTGGGACCCGAACGAGAACAACTTCCACCTCTACACGATCGTCATCGGCTCGCAGGCCCTGCACGCGACCGGCTACGCCATGGGGATCACCAAGGACGGCGCCGACTCCGCCGTCATCGCCTACTTCGGCGACGGCGCCTCCAGCCAGGGCGACGTGGCCGAGGCGTTCACCTTCGCGGCCGTCTACAACGCCCCGGTCGTCTTCTTCTGCCAGAACAACCAGTGGGCCATCTCCGAGCCCACCGAGAAGCAGACCCGCGTCCCGCTCTACCAGCGCGCGCAGGGCTACGGCTTCCCCGGCGTCCGCGTCGACGGCAACGACGTCCTCGCCTGCCTCGCCGTCACCAAGGCCGCCCTGGACCGGGCCCGCACCGGCCAGGGCCCGATGCTGATCGAGGCCTTCACGTACCGCATGGGCGCCCACACCACCTCCGACGACCCGACGCGCTACCGGCGCGACGAGGAGCGCGAGCTGTGGGAGGCCAAGGACCCGATCGCGCGCCTGCGCGCGTACCTGGAGCGCGCGGGCCACGCCGACGAGGCCTTCTTCGCCGCTCTGGAGACCGAGGCCGACGAGCTCGCCAAGCACGTGCGCGACCGCGTCCGCACCATGCCGGACCCGGACAACATGGCGATCTTCGACAACATCTACGCCGACGGCCACGCCCTCGTCGACGAGGAGCGCGCCCAGTTCGCCGCCTACCAGGCTTCGTTCGCCGAGGAGAGCCACTGATGACCGCCCAGAAGCTCTCGATCGTCAAGGCGATCAACGCCTCGCTGCGCACCGCGCTGGAGAACGACCCCAAGGTCCTCGTCATGGGCGAGGACGTCGGCAAGCTCGGCGGCGTCTTCCGCGTCACCGACGGCCTGCAGAAGGACTTCGGCGAGGACCGGGTCATCGACACCCCGCTCGCCGAGTCCGGCATCGTCGGCACCGCGATCGGCCTGGCCCTGCGCGGTTACCGCCCCGTCGTCGAGATCCAGTTCGACGGGTTCGTCTTCCCGGCGTACGACCAGATCGTCACCCAGCTGGCGAAGATGCACGCCCGCGCGCTCGGCAAGATCAAGCTGCCGGTCGTCATCCGTATCCCCTACGGCGGCGCCATCGGTGCCGTCGAGCACCACAGCGAGTCGCCCGAGACGCTGTTCGCCCATGTGGCGGGTCTGAAGGTGGTCTCCCCGTCGAACGCCTCGGACGCCTACTGGATGCTCCAGCAGGCCATCCAGAGCGACGACCCGGTGATCTACTTCGAGCCCAAGCGCCGCTACCACGACAAGGCCGAGCTGGACACGGAGGCCATCCCGGCCCCCCTGCACGCCGCCCGCGTCGCCCGCCCGGGCACGGACCTCACCCTCGCCGCCTACGGGCCGATGGTGAAGACCTGTCTGGAGGCCGCGGCCGCGGCCGAGGAGGAGGGCAAGTCCCTGGAGGTCCTGGACCTGCGCTCGATGTCGCCCGTCGACTTCGACGCGATCCAGGCGTCCGTGGAGCGCACCCGACGCCTGGTCGTCGTCCACGAGGCCCCGGTCTTCCTGGGCACCGGCGCGGAGATCGCCGCCCGGATCACGGAGCGCTGCTTCTACCACCTGGAGGCACCGGTCCTGCGGGTCGGCGGATATCACGCGCCCTACCCGCCGTCCCGGCTCGAGGACGAGTACCTTCCGGGTCTGGACCGGGTGCTCGACGCCGTCGACCGCGCGCTGGCGTACTGAGGGGTTTGAGGAGAGTCGTGACCATGACTGCAAGGACCGCGAACGACCAGCGCTTCCGCGAGTTCAAGATGCCCGACGTGGGCGAGGGGCTCACCGAGGCCGAGATCCTCAAGTGGTACGTGGCCGTCGGCGACACCGTCGCCGACGGGCAGGTGGTGTGCGAGGTCGAGACGGCCAAGGCCGCCGTGGAGCTGCCGATCCCCTTCGACGGGGTCGTGCACGAACTGCGCTTCCCCGAGGGGACGACGGTCGACGTCGGCCAGGTGATCATCTCCGTCGACACCGAGCCCGGTGCGGGGCCGGCTGCGCCGGAGCAGAGCGCACCGGCCGCGGCGCCGGCCGCCGCCGAGCCCGAGGAGACCCAGGGCCGGCAGGCCGTGCTCGTGGGTTACGGCGCGGCGCCGTCGTCCACGAAGCGCCGCGCGCGCAAGCAGCAGGCCGTTCCGGCCCAGCCTGTGGCCGCCGCCATACAGGCGGAGCTCAACGGGAGCGCGGCCGTGGCCCCCGCCCCCGCTCCGGCGGCGGAGAAGCCCGCCCCCGCCGCACCGGCGGGCGCCCGTCCCCTCGCCAAGCCCCCCGTGCGCAAGCTCGCCAAGGACCTCGGGGTCGACCTCGCCTCCGTCGTGCCGTCCGGTGCCGACGGCATCGTGACCCGCGAGGACGTCCACGCCGCCGCCTCGGCCGCGACTGCCCCGGTCGCGGAGGAGCCGGCGGCCGTCGCGGAGGTGCCCGCGGCCGGGACGGACCTCGCCGCGCGCGAGACGCGGATCCCGGTCAAGGGCGTGCGCAAGGCCACCGCCCAGGCGATGGTCGCGAGCGCCTTCACCGCGCCGCACGTCACGGAGTTCGTCACCGTCGACGTGACCCGCACGATGAAGCTCGTGCAGAAGCTCAAGGACGACCCCGACATGGCCGGGCTGCGGGTCAACCCGCTCCTGCTCGTCGCGAAGGCGTTCCTCGTCGCGATCAAGCGGAACCCGGACGTGAACGCGTCCTGGGACGAGGCCAACCAGGAGATCGTCCGCAAGGACTACGTGAACCTGGGCATCGCGGCGGCCACGCCGCGCGGGCTGATCGTGCCGAACATCAAGGACGCGGGCGCCAGGACGCTCCCCGAGCTGTCCACGGCGCTGTCCGAGCTGGTGGCGACCGCCCGCGAGGGGAAGACGAGCCCGGCGGCCATGTCCGGCGGCACGGTCACCATCACCAACGTGGGCGTCTTCGGCGTCGACACCGGCACGCCCATCCTCAACCCGGGCGAGTCGGCGATCCTGGCCGTGGGTGCGATCAAGCTGCAGCCGTGGGTGCACAAGGGCAAGGTCAAGCCGCGCCAGGTGACGACGCTGGCGCTCTCCTTCGACCACCGTCTGGTGGACGGGGAGCTGGGTTCGAAGGTGCTGGCCGACACGGCCGCCGTGCTCGAGAATCCGCAGCGGCTGATCACCTGGGGATAACGCCCCGGAGCGGTGTACCGGGCAATGACACCTGGTGCAATAACCAATAGTTGAACAAGAAACGACAAAAGGCCCGGACGCCTCCCTCCTCACCCCCCTCCAGCGAGGAGAGAGAACAGCGTCCGGGCCTCTGCCGTCATGCGGAGCGGCCTCGGGAATCCACCCAGGTCAGCGGCTGGAATAGCCCGTGCGGCGCAATTTACTTAAGATTGACCAACACTTGCAGTGTCGGAATTGGAGGACGCGTGGACGGCGCCGACCACGTGGACGGGGAATCCATCAGCCGTCTTCTCCGCGCCTGGCGGGCGCGCGTGGACGCGCGCACCGTCCCCGAGCTGCGCGGTGTCTTCCCGCGCCCCGGCCGCCGCCTCTCCCAGGCCCACGTGGCCCGGCTCACCGGCGTGAGCGAGGGCTGGTACCGCGCACTGGAGGCCGGCCGCCGGCAGGACTTCTCCGAGAATTTCCTGCTCCGGGTCGCCCGCGCACTGCGGCTGAGCGAGGCCGAGACGCTCACGCTCTTTCTCGCCGTGTGCGGCCGGCGGCCGCCCGGCGGACTCTCCCGCGAACCGGGCGGTCCGGGCGATCTGCCGCACGGCGTCAAAGCCCTGCTGGAACAGCAGGTGTCCTATCCCGCCTATCTCTCCGATGTGGCCTGGAATATCGTCGCGGCGAATTCCCTCATGGGCGAGTGGTTTCCCTGGGCGCGCCGGCCCGGCGCCAATCTCATGCGCTGGGCGCTGCTCGACCCCGAGGCCCGCGAGCAGATGCTCGACTGGGAGGACGCCTGCGCCCGTACCTACCTCGCCATGCTGCGCGTCGCCGCCAACAGCAACCCCGGCAACGCCGAACTGCGCACGCTCGTACGGGACATCCTCGACGCGGACGCCGACTGCCGGCGCATCTGGTCCGAGGAGCACGACGTCGTCGAGCACCGCGACGGCGACGTCTTCCGGCTGCAACTGCCGTTCCACGGTGGACGGGAGGTGCGGGTGACCAGTCATGTCCTGTTGCCGATACAGCGTCCTGACCTGAGGTTCGTCTTCATCACGCCCGCGGACGGCTGGACGGGGCCGTAAACCCGGACGCCCCTTGTCCGGATCGCGGACCCCCTCTTTCTGCGTATATATGTTGTATCTAAGCTGTGCTCATGCCAACCGCCCCGCCCGTGCCGCTCCAGCGGACCAAGCAGCCCCCCGCCGCCGAACGCGTCTACGCACACGTCAAGGAAGCCGTCCTGCACCGCCGTTACGAAGGCGGCACGCTGCTCACCGAGGGAGACCTGGCCGAGGCCACCGGGGTCTCGCGGACCCCCGTGCGCGAGGCGCTGCTCCGCCTGGAGGCCGAGGGGCTGATCAAGCTCTACCCGAAGAAGGGCGCCCTCGTCCTGCCCGTCTCCGCCCAGGAGATCGCGGACGTGGTCGAGACCCGGCTGCTGGTGGAGAAGTACGCGGCGGCCAAGGCCGTCCCCGCCTCCCCCCTGCTCATCGCCCGCCTGGAGGAACTGCTCGACGACATGGGCCGCCAGGCCGCCGCCGGCGACCTGGCCGCGGTCTCCGTCAGCGACCGCGCCTTCCACGCCGAGATCGTGCGCAGCGCCGGCAATCAGATCCTCTCCCGGCTCTACGACCAGCTGCGCGACCGGCAGCTGCGGATGGGCGTGGCCGTGATGCACGCCCACCCCGACCGCATCGCCAAGAACCACAGCGAACACACCGAGATCCTCGAAGCCCTGCGCGCCGGTGACGCCGAGGGCGCCGTCGCCGTCATCGACCAGCACGTCAGCTGGGTGCGCAACCTGGCCCGGGGCGAGATCCGATGAACGGGCGGGGGGACCACCGATGAGTCAGGGGGCTGCAGCGCTGCCCGGCGACCCACCCGGCGGACGGCGCGCGGTCGCCGTCTGGGGGATCGGCGTCGGGGTGTACTTCGTCGCGATCATCTTCCGCACCAGCCTCGGCGTGGCCGGGATCGACGCCGCCGAACGCTTCCACATCAACGCCTCCGCGCTGTCCACCTTCTCCATACTCCAGCTGCTCGTCTACGCGGGCATGCAGATACCCGTCGGCCTGATGATCGACCGGCTGGGCACCAAGAAGGTGCTGGCCCTCGGCGCCGTGCTGTTCACCGCCGGGCAGCTCGCCTTCGCCCTCTCCCACTCCTACGGGACGGCCCTGGCCAGCCGGGCCCTGCTCGGCTGCGGCGACGCGATGACGTTCATCAGCGTGCTGCGCCTGGGCGCCCGCTGGTTCCCCGCCCGCCGCGGCCCGCTGATCGCGCAGGTCGCGGCGCTCTTCGGCATGGCGGGCAACCTCGTCTCCACGATGCTCCTGGCCCGGCTGCTGCACTCGGCCGGCTGGACCGCCACCTTCGGCGGCAGCGCGGCCGCCGGCGTGCTCGCCCTCGTCCTGATGCTGCTGTTCCTGAAGGACCACCCGGAGGGCCACGAGCCGCCGGTGACCGCACCCGCCGGCGGCAAGGGCTTCGTCCGCCGGCAGATCGCCCGGGCCTGGCGCGAGCCCGGCACCCGGCTCGGCATGTGGGTGCACTTCACGACGCAGTTCCCCGCGATGGTCTTCCTGCTGCTGTGGGGCATGCCCTTCCTCGTCGAGGAGGAGGGCCTGTCCCGGGAGACCGCGGGGCTGCTGCTGACCCTGGTCGTGCTCTCCAGCATGGCCGTGGGCCTGGTCTACGGGCAGATCATCGCCCGCCACCACGCGGCCCGGCTGCCGCTCGCGCTCGGCACGGTCGCCGCGACCGCGCTGGTGTGGGCGGCGGTGGCCGGCTGGCCCGGCGCGCACGCGCCCATGTGGCTGCTGGTGACCGAGTGCCTCGTGCTCGGCGCGTGCGGCCCCGCCTCGATGATCGGCTTCGACTTCGCCCGCCCCGCCAACCCGCCCGAGCGCCAGGGCACCGCCTCCGGCATCGTCAACATGGGCGGCTTCATCGCCTCCATGACGACGCTCCTGGCCGTGGGCGTGCTGCTCGACGCGACCGGGGACGACTACCGGGTCGCCTTCGCCTCCGTCTTCGTCCTGGAAGCGCTGGGGCTGTCGCAGATCCTGCGGCTGCGCACCCGGGCGCAGCAGCGCGAACGCGAGCGGATCGTGGCGTCGAGAGTGGAGACGGTGCACGTACCGGCGTGAGCGGGCGGCCGGACCGGAGCCGGCCGCGCCCCCGCCTAGGGAGTGATCGCGAACTCGCGGAGGACGGCCTCCGCGAGCTCCGCGTCCCCCTCCACCTTGATCCGCCCCGCCGCCGCCTCCGGATGCACCCGGCCGCACGCCAGCCGGGCGTACGTCTCCCAGTCCATCCCGAACGTGACCGTCGGGCCCAGCGACACACTGCTGTCGATCTTCCCCCGGCCCTGTGCGTCGACGCGCACGGTCCGCAAGAACTCCAGCGGACCGTGCACGTCGAAGACGACCGCGGATCCCGGCGGCGCGCCCGCATCCTTGGCCACGACCTTCGGCAGGGCGCCCAGCAGGAAGTCACGGCAGATGACGGCCGCGGGCGAGTCGAGGTTGCCCGGCGCGCCGAGGGCGCGCCGCAGGTCCTGCTCGTGCGTCCATACGTCGAAGGCCCGTACCACCAGGGCGCGTTCGAGGGGCTGTTCGTTGCCGGAGCCGAGCGGCCAGCGGATCGCCGTCTGCGGCCCGCGCGATTCGTTGCGCAGCTGCCGGGAGCGGCGGATGACGACGAGCTCCAGCTCGGAGGTCATCTCCAGGGCCGTGTGGCAGCGCCGCACGTCGACCTGCACCTCGTTGTAGCGGGAGAACTCGTCGGTGACGTGGAAGAGGTCGCGCGGCAGCGTGTGCATCGGCCGCGGCTCGCCCAGCATCTCGGTCTCCACGCCGATGACGTGCGAGACGACGTCGCGCACCGACCAACCTGGGCACTCGGTGGCCCGGTTCCAGTCGCTCTCGGCCAGCGTGGTGACCAGGTCGTTGATGGCTTCGATGGAGTGGGTCCAGGCGTCGATGGCCGGCTGAAGATTCGGGTGGACGGTCACGTGATCCCTCGGGCGTGCTGGGCAGCGGGTGCGGGGCAAGTGCTGTCTGGGTGCTCTGCAGTTAAGTTACGCTGCGCACGGGCGACCCGGCAGAGGTTTCGTGTGCTGAGAGTGGTGGGTACTGTGCGCGCTTCCCTGATTCAGATAAACGTCGATCCGCAGGAGCCGGCCGCCGAGCGGCGCGCCCGCGCCGCCGCGCTCGTGCACGAGCAGGCCGGCAGCGATCTCGTCGTCCTGCCGGAGCTGTGGCACGTGGGGGCGTTCGCCTTCGAGTCGTTCGCTGCCGCGGCAGAACCGTTGGACGGCCCAACGGCCCGCGCGATGTCCGCCGCGGCGCGCGACGCGGGGGTCTGGCTGCACGCCGGCTCCATCGTCGAGGAGGCCCCCGGCGGCGCGCTGTGCAACACCTCCCTCGTCTTCTCGCCCTCCGGCGAACTCGTCCGCACGTACCGGAAGATCCACCGCTTCGGCTTCGACAAGGGCGAGGCCGTCCTGATGACCGCCGGCACGGAGCCCGTCACCCTCCCCCTTCCCGACACCACGCTCGGCCTGGCCACCTGTTACGACCTGCGCTTCCCCGAGCTGTTCCGGGCCCTGGTCGACGCCGGGGCGCAGACCTTCGTCGTCCCGGCCGGCTGGCCCGCCAAGCGGCGCGGCCACTGGACGCTGCTGGCCCGCGCACGCGCGGTCGAGAACCTGTCCTACGTCCTCGCCTGCGGCACGGCGGGCACCCACGCGGGCGTCGAGCAGGCCGGCCACAGCGTCGTCTTCGACCCCTGGGGCGAGACCGTCGCGGAGGCGGGCCCCGGAGAGGAGGTCCTCACCGTGGACCTCGACCCGGCGAGGGTCACGAAGGTCCGCGAGGAGTTCCCGGCGCTGAAGGACCGGGTGCTGGGGCGCTAACGGGCGGCGACCTCCCTGTTGTGCTTGTCCACCCATTCCCAGGTGGGGCTGAGCAGGCCGTCCCGGGTGTACTGCACACCCGTTTGCCCCCGAAGGAATGCCCGGTACTCCTTGCTGTGTGCGTGCATGGTGCGCTCCAGTTCGTCGTCTCCTGCCGTTCCGACGAGATGAGCGGCACCGGTCCCCTGGAGCCGGCGCGTGCAGTGGATGAGCGCCCGCCGGGGCGCGGACGTTCCAGCGATCCGCTCGGCTCGGACGGCCAGAGCCTCCTCCAACGCGGCGAGCACGAAACCAGGCTGGATGTCCTTGGCGACACGCCAGGCGAGCACGGCGCGGGAGGGCAGGTCGACGACAAAGATGGTGTAGATCGCTTCGGATGACGTCCCGCCACGACGTGCGTCGATGAGGGTGTAATCGATGGCCAGCGTCCCGGCCGCGCCGGTACGGTGAGGCCCCGCCGCTGCTCCGTGTCCACGAGGTGAGGCGTCGGCAGCCTTGCCGGCGTAATAGGTGGACGGGGCGATCTCCAGCGTTCTGCAGATCGGCTCGACCCCGAACTCCTGTCGGTGGATGTCGATGAACTCGATCAGCGAACGGATCGCGGGTCGGGCTCCCGCATGAAGAAACCCGCTGCCTCCTTGAGGATTCTGTTGGCCCGCATCAGTTCGTTGATGCCCTTCTCCAGCTCGGCGATGCGCTTGGCGTCATCGGTCGACCTGCCCGGGCGGATCCTCGTGTCGATCTCGGCTTGACGGACCCACGCTCTCAGTGTTTCCCGGCCGATGCCGAGGTCTTGGGCGACCTGCGAAACCGAACCGTACGACGTGCCGTTGCGTTCGCGTGTCGTCCGGACCATGCGCACGGCAAGCTGGCGCAGATCGTCCCGGTACTTCCTCTGGGCAGGCATGGGCAACCCCAGTTCCAAGCTTGATGGCCTACGGGAGGCGGCATTTACAGGCTTCACGCCCTCCAGGGAATGGAGTTTCCCCTGCTTGGTGGCGTGGCTACCAGGCTGGCGAGCACTGGCGAACCCTGGCGAATCCCGGATGAGCCATGAGGGGCGCACAGCGCTGCAATAGCGTTCCCGCGCGGAAGCCGATCGAGGACCGCAGCATGCGCCGCCACCGTGCCCACCTTTACCGGAATTCCGCACGGAGGTGATGCATGGCCGGTGTTCGACAGCTCCTGCGCGCAATGCGAGAAGCCCCAGCCAGGGTGCTTCTCGCTGGTGGCTCGTTTCTGGCCAATGCGGCTCGACTTGCCCTCGAGCTGGTCAGAGACGGCAGCGGATCCTGACTGGGGGTCCCGTCGAAAGATCCGGGGGGTCGCTGTCGTGCGGCCCCTCGGGCCTCCCCTGGAGGCGCCCTCCAGGCGTGACCACCTTAAGTGGTCGGGGCAGCCCGCGTCAGGCATCTGTGATCGGGCACCGGGCCTTCCGCTGCCGACCTGCGAGGACACATTTGTCATTCTCGATTTGGGAGAATAGACAACAGAGCACCAAAGCCTTCGCCACACTGACTGTGTGCACCAAGACGCGATCTGTGATCTGTACCTCCGCCTGTCCTTGGACCGGGATGGCAAGACCGCAATCGAACGGCAGGAAGCCGACTGCCGTGCCTGGGCCGAACGCAGCAGACTGACTGTCCGTAAGGTCCACGTCGACAGGGGGCGTTCCGGCTATAAGGCTGTTGAGCGCAAGGGTTTCGACGCCGCGTTGGCGGCAGTCACGGCCGGCGTCGTCGGCACACTGATCGTCTGGAAGCTGGACCGCCTGTCCCGCAAGGGCATGGGCCAGGTGGGCGAGGTGCTGGATGACATGGAGAAGGCCGGCGGCCGTCTCGTCTCGGTCGTGGACGGTCTCGACACCTCGAATGAATCGGCGCGCATGGCTGTGGCCATGCTCGCCGAGCTCGCCCGGTCCGAGTCCGAGAACCTCGGCACGCGCGTGAGCCATGCCAAGCGCCACCTGCGGAGCAGGGGCCAGTGGATCGGTGGACAGCCTCCGTACGGCCTGCTCGTCGACCCGAGCACCAAGAAGCTCATCCACGACCCGGAGCATGCGGTCTACGCCCGCCTGATCGCGGATGAAGCGCTCGCCGGGACATCGTTGGTCAAGATCGCCCGGCTCCTCAACGAGTACGGGATCCTGTCGCCCAGGGGCGGACAGTGGAACGCGGCCAGCGTCATGCAGCTCCTGCGCTCCCCGGCGTTCGCCGGCCTGATGCCGGAATCCGAGACCGTCGGGACGGATGACGGCGAGCTGAAGTACACGGGCAGGGTCTTCCCGTACCGCGACCCCGAGACGCTGGACACCGTCGAGATCGGTGAGGGGATCATCACGGCCGGAGAGCGTGCACAGATCATCCGCATGCTGGAATCCAGAACGTTCGTCCATGCGGGAAAGCGACGGCCGAAGCCCGAGGGGACGGCACTGCTCACAGGGCTCGTCCATTGCGCGGTTCCCGGCTGCGGTCGCCGGATGCACCGCGTGGGCGGCAGCTATCAGTGCATGGCTCGCCGTGCGGGCAACCAGTGCATCGGAGCGTCGGCACTGGCCGAGGCGGTTGACCACTACGTGACGGAACAGTTCCTCACCAAGCTTCCGGCGCTCGAACCGGACGATCCGCTCCTTGGCGCGATCGCAGATCGCTGGGCGCACCGAGTTGACCCGGCGACCTTTGCGAAATGTGATGCGCTTGCTTCCGAGATCCAGGATGAGGAAGCCCGATTGGCCGACCTGGAGGACGCGCGCTATTTACGCGGCGAGTTCGGTGACGCCGCTGCCGTGGAACGCTACAACCGGCTTTCAGAGCGTTTGAGGCGGCGCATCGAGGGACTCGGTGCCGACCTCCGCAAGCTCCCCGTGCCGTCCGTGGACGTGTCAGCCATGCTCGACGCCGTCACCTTGCGGGAGGCGTGGGCGGACGGAACGAACGAAGACCGGCGCGATCGGTTGTCGCTCGCCGTAGACCGGGTTGAAGTGAGCAAGGGAGTACGTGGGCAGCGGATCATCCCCGAGCAACGCATCCGGATCGAGTGGGCAAAGCCGGCGGTTCGTGCGGGCGTGATCCGGCGTTTACGGGCTGATGGCAAGCTTGAAGCATGAACGATGCCGCCCCGGCGCCCGCCACCCCCGCGCCCACGCCCCGCCGACGTGCCCGTGTTCGTGCCCCCGAGCTGATCGGCAAGGGTGGCTGGCTGAACACCGGAGGCAAGGAACTCACCCTCGCTGACCTGCGAGGTAAGTGCGTTATCGTCGATTTTTGGACGTTCTGCTGTGTGAACTGCCTGCACGTCCTGGACGAGCTGCGCGAGCTGGAGGAGAAGCACCGCGACACCGTGGTGATCATCGGTGTGCACTCGCCGAAGTTCGTGCACGAGGCCGAGCACCAGGCCGTCGTCGACGCCGTCGAGCGCTACGAGGTCCACCACCCCGTCCTCGACGATCCCGAGCTGGCCACGTGGAAGCAGTACGCCGTGCGCGCCTGGCCCACGCTCGTCGTGATCGACCCCGAGGGCTACGTCGTCGCCCAGCACGCGGGCGAGGGACACGCGCACGCGCTGGAGAAGCTCGTCGAGGAGCTGGAGGCCGAGCACGCGGCCAAGGGGACGCTGCGCCGCGGCGACGGGCCGTACGTCGCCCCCGAGCCCGTCGCGACCGACCTGCGCTTCCCCGGCAAGGCAGTCGTGCTGCCCGACGGCGGGTTCCTCGTCTCCGACTCCACGCGCCACCAGCTGGTCGAGCTGGCCGCCGACGGCGAGACGGTCGTCCGGCGCATCGGCAGCGGCGAGCGCGGCTTCGGTGCCGACGCCTTCAGCGAGCCGCAGGGCCTCGCGCTCCTGCCGGGCGGGGAGACGGTCGTCGTCGCCGACACCGTCAACCACGCCCTGCGGACGTACGACCTGCGGACGGGCGCCGTCGGGACCATCGCCGGCACCGGGCGGCAGTGGATGCAGGGACAGCCCACCTCCGGCCCCGCCCGCGAGGTCTCCCTGTCCTCCCCGTGGGACGTCGCCTGGTTCGCCGACCGGCTGTGGATCGCCATGGCCGGCGTGCACCAGCTGTGGACGTACGACCCGCAGACCGGGACCGTCGAGGTCGCGGCCGGCACGACCAACGAGGGGCTCGTCGACGGGCCCGCGCGCGAGGCCTGGTTCGCCCAGCCGTCCGGGCTCGCCGCGGCCGGGGACCGCCTGTGGGTCGCCGACTCCGAGACGTCCGCGCTGCGGTACGTCGAGCGCGACGGGGACGGCTTCGCCGTCCGGACCGCCGTCGGCACCGGTCTCTTCGACTTCGGCCACCGCGACGGGGACGCCGCACAGGCGCTCTTCCAGCACCCCCTCGGCGTCACCGCCCTGCCGGACGGCTCCGTGGCCGTCTCCGACTCGTACAACCACGCCCTGCGCCGCTACGACCCCGCCACCGGCGAGGTCACCACCCTCGCGACCGACCTGCGGGAGCCCTCCGCCGCGGTCCTCGCCGGCGACGACATCGTCGTCGTCGAGTCCGCCCGGCACCGGCTCACCCGGCTGCGTCTGCCCGAGGAGGCCGTGCGGGTCGAGTCCGTGGCCCACCGCACGCAGCGCGCCGCCACGGACGTCGCCCCCGGGCGGCTGCGGCTGGACGTCGTCTTCCAGGCCCCGGCCGGCCAGAAGCTCGACACGCGCTACGGGCCCTCCACGCGCCTGCTCGTCAGCTCCACGCCGCCGGAGCTCCTCGCCGAGGGCTCGGGACAGGGCACGGACCTCGGCCGGGACCTGGTGCTGGGGGAGACCGTGACGGAAGGCGTGCTGCACGTCTCCGCGATGGCGGCGTCCTGCGACGACGACCCGGAGAACGAGTACCCGGCGTGCCACATGCACCAGCAGGACTGGGGCGTCCCGGTGCGGGTCACCGCGGGCGGCGCGGACCGGCTGCCGCTGGTGCTGGCGGGCCTGGACGGCTGACGGCGGCCGTCTGCTGCAGACGGCGGTCATCTTCTCTATAAGAGGTGCGGATCACCGCGTGAAGCGGTGGTCCTCCTCGACCTCGACCACGGGCGCGGCCGGGCGCGGCGGCTGCGTCTGGCGGCGCTTGTAGATGCTCACGTACGCGCACGTGCCGATGATCCCCACCGCCATCAGGATCAGCCCCACCAAGGGGACGTTCATCCCGTCGACGCGCCAGTCCACCGCGAAGGTGAGGACCGCTCCGATCCCGATCAGACCGATGCACCATCCCATGCCCATGGCTGAAGCCTCCGAATCGATTGGCCGTTCCGGTGCCGGCACGCATGCGCCTACCCCGCACCGGAACGGCCAATCGGCCGGAGCCCTCAGCCCTTGAGCGCGGCGGCCTCGCCGTCCACCCAGTACGTGGCGCGGGCCTGGTCGTCGACGTGCAGCGAACCGCCCGGCAGGGCGGGCGCCGCCGGGTCGCCCGGCAGCGGGTCGCCGCCCGCCGTCTGGAAGGTCACCGACAGCTTCTTGACGTCGCGTCCGGGACCGCCCGAACCGTCCGCCGCAGTGGGCGTGACGCCCGCGTACGCCGCCTTCCCGGGCGCGACCTTCACCGGCGCCTTCGGCTTGGACTCCTCCCCGACGCCCGCCGTCGCCTGGTCCTGGTCGAAGCGCAGGAACGGGAAGCCGTAAGCGGTGCAGGGCTTTCCGCCGGTGTTCGCCGCCACCAGCAGGAGGCGGCCGCCCGGTGCCTTGCGGGCCTCGACCGTCAGGTCGCCGGGGCCGCAGGCGTCGCCCTTGTCCTGTGGCTTGCTGTCGTCCGCGGAGGGCGCCCCGGCGGCGTCGCCGGACGGGCTCGCCGCCGGCTTGCCGCCCTTGCCGTTGCCCTTGCCGCCGCCCTTGCCGTCGTCCGCGCCGCCGTCACTGCCACAGGCCGTGAGCCCGAGGGCGGCGGTGATGGTGAGCGCCGCGCCCGCGAGGCGCAGCGCACGTCCGTGCCGCACGGGCCTCAGCCTTCGAGGAAGGAGGTGAGCGCGGCGGCCAGCAGGAACGGGTCGTCCGCGCCGCACAGCTCCCGCGCCGAGTGCATGGACAGGCAGGCCACGCCGATGTCGACGGTGGCGATGCCGTGCCGGGCGGCGGTGATGGGGCCGATGGTGGTGCCGCAGGGCATGGAGTTGTTGGAGACGAAGTGCTGCCAGGGCACGCCCGCGCGCTCGCAGGCGGCGGCGAAGACGGCCCGGCCGCTGCCGTCCGTGGCGTAGCGCTGGTTGACGTTCACCTTCAGGATGGGGCCGCCGTTGGGCACCGGGTGGTGGCCGGGCTCGTGGCGCTCGGAGTAGTTGGGGTGGACGGCGTGGCCGGTGTCGGAGGAGAGGCAGATCGTGCCGGCGAAGGCGCGGGCCTTGTCCTCGTACGTCCCGCCGCGGGCGAAGACGGATCGTTCCAGCATGTTTCCGAGCAGCGGGCCCTCTGCGCCGGTGTCGGACTGGCTGCCGTTCTCCTCGTGGTCGAAGGCGGCCAGCACCGGGATGCACGGCAGCCCCTCGGAGCCGACGGCGGCGATCAGCGCGGCCGTACCGGCGTGCACGGACAGCAGGTTGTCCATGCGCGGGCCGGCGAGGAGCTCCTCGTCGCGGCCGAGGTAGGCCGGCGGCTCGACGCTGTGGACCATCAGGTCCCAGCCGGTGATGTCCTCGGCGGCCAGACCGGCCTCCTGCGCGACGAAGCGGATCAGATCCCCCTCGCGCGGCTCGCCCAGGCCCCAGATCGGGGTCATGTGACGCTGCTTGTCGAGCTTGAGGCCGTCCTGGTTGACGCCGCGGTCGAGGTGGATGGCGAGCTGCGGCACGCGCAGCAGGGGCCGGTCCACGTTGACGAGGCGGTGGCTGCCGTCCCGCAGCGAGACCCGGCCGGAGAGGCCGAGGTCGCGGTCCAGCCAGGTGTTGAGCAGCGTGCCGCCGTAGAGCTCGACGGCGACCTGGCGCCAGCCCGCCGCACCGGTGTCCGGCAGCGGCTTCACGCGCAGGTTGGGGGAGTCGGTGTGCGCACCGACGATCCGGAAGGGGGTGGCGGGCGTCGCGCCCTCCGGCACGTACCAGGCGATGATCGCGCCACCGCGCGTCACGTACTTGCCGCCGGTCGTGCCGTCCCACGCGTCGGTCTCTGCGACCTGACGGAAGCCCGCCTTCTCCAGCCGCTCCGCGGTGTTGGCCACCGCGTGGTACGGGGAGGGACTGGCGGCGAGGAAGGACATCAGGTCGTCGGTGTGGCCGCGGTCGAAGCGGTGCGCAGAGCTCATGCGCCCAGAATAAGGATCAGGGCAAGAGCCCGGGCGCTGGTTTACGCCCGGGCTCCTGCCCCATCGTTCACACGGGCCTCAACAGCCCTTTTTCGTCAGTCTCGTCGGATCCGCCGGATCAGAACGCGGCCTCGTCGAGCTCCATCAGGGAGTTGTCGACGCCCTCGGCGAGCGCGCGCTCGACGGAGACGCGCGGCAGGATGTCGGTCGTGAAGAACTTCGCCGCCGCGATCTTGCCGGTGTAGAACGCCTTGTCCTTGGCGGAGGCGTCGGCGAGCTTCTCGGCGGCCACGGCCGCGCCCTTGAGCAGCAGGTAGGCGACGACGACGTCGCCGGAGGCCAGCAGCAGGCGGGTGGTGTTCAGGCCGACCTTGTAGATGTTCTTGACGTCCTCGCCGGTGGCGGTGAGGTCGGTGATCATCTTGCCGACGATCGCCTCCAGGTCGACCGCGGCCTTGGCGAGCGCGCCGCGGGCGCCGGCCAGGTCCTCGCCGCCGGCCTCGGTGGCCAGGAACTTCTTGATCTCCTCGGAGAGGGTGTTCAGGGCCTGGCCCTGGTCACGGACGATCTTCCGGAAGAAGAAGTCCTGGCCCTGGATCGCCGTGGTGCCCTCGTAGAGGGTGTCGATCTTCGCGTCGCGGATGTACTGCTCGATCGGGTACTCCTGCAGGTACCCGGAGCCGCCGAAGGTCTGCAGCGACTGGGCGAGCTGCTCGTAGGACTTCTCGGAGCCGTAGCCCTTGACGATCGGCAGGAGCAGGTCGTTGAGGCCGTGCAGCGCCTTGGAGTCCTCGCCCGCGGCCTCCTTGACCATGATCTCGTCCTGGACGGAGGCGGTGTAGAGCACGAGGGCGCGCATGCCCTCCGCGTACGCCTTCTGCGTCATCAGCGAGCGGCGCACGTCGGGGTGGTGCGTGATGGTGACCTTGGGCGCGGTCTTGTCCATGAAGTTGGCCAGGTCCGGGCCCTGCACGCGCTCCTTGGCGTACTCCAGCGCGTTGAGGTAGCCGGTGGAGAGGGTGGCGATGGCCTTCGTGCCGACCATCATCCGGGCGAACTCGATGATCATGAACATCTGGCGGATGCCGTCGTGCTTCTCGCCGATGAGCCAGCCCTTGGCGGGGTGCTTGTCGCCGAAGGTCATCTCACAGGTGTTGGACGCCTTCAGGCCCATCTTGTGCTCGACGTTGGTGGCGTAGACGCCGTTGCGCTCGCCCAGCTCACCGGTCTCGAAGTCGAACTCGTACTTCGGCACGAGGAAGAGGGACAGGCCCTTGGTGCCCGGGCCGGCGCCCTCGGGGCGGGCGAGGACGTAGTGGAGGATGTTCTCCGCCATGTCGTGCTCACCCGAGGTGATGAAGCGCTTGACGCCCTCGATGTGCCAGGAGCCGTCCTCCTGCTGCACGGCCTTGGTGCGGCCGGCGCCCACGTCCGAGCCCGCGTCGGGCTCGGTCAGCACCATGGTGGAGCCCCACTGCTTCTCCACCGCGATCTTCGCGATGTGCTTCTGCTGCTCGGTGCCCTCGTCGAAGAGGATGCCGGCGAAGGCCGGGCCCGAGGAGTACATCCAGATGGCCGGGTTGGAACCCAGGATGGACTCGGCGTAGGCCCAGATCAGCGAGCGCGGGGCGGTGGTGCCGCCGATCTCCTCCGGGATGCCCAGACGCCACCACTCGGCGTCCATGTACGCCTGGTAGCTCTTCTTGAAGGTGTCCGGAATCGGGGCGGTGTTGGTCTCGGGGTCGAAGACCGGGGGGTTGCGGTCGGTGTCCGCGAAGGAGTCGGCCAGCTCGTTCTCCGAGAGGCGCGTGATCTCCGACAGGATGTCCTTGGCGGTCTCGACGTCCATCTCCGCGAACGGGCCGGAGCCGTACAGCTTGTCGCGGCCGAGGACCTCGAAGAGGTTGAACTCGATGTCGCGGAGATTCGACTTGTAGTGGCCCATGACAACGGCTCCGTAGTGACTGGGAGGACGAACCCTCAAATACGTACCGGGCAGTAATCTGCATGATGCTACCCACCGGTAATAAGACGCAACCCCTGTTCGACCTACTGTGACCAGTCTCAATCGACGGGGTCGGGGCGAGCGGGCGCCGGTCCGGCGGAGATTGGCCGCCCGTGCCCCGGACGCGGCGTACGCCGCTACGCTTTGGCCCATGTACGGCTACGACCAGAACGCGGGCACGCAGGGTTACGCGCCGCCACCGCCGCCGCAGCAGCCCGGCGGTCCCGGTGTCTACGGCGAACAGCCGCTCTACCCGGAGCCGTCTCCTCCGTCGCTCGCCGACGCGGTGCGGGCCTTCACCACGGGGTCGATGTCCGCGGAGGACTTCCAGACCGTCTTCTCCACGTCGAAGGTCTACTGCCCGCGCGGCGACAACCCGGGCTTCCTCGCGCTCCACAACACCCAGCAGCCGGTGATCCCGATGTTCACCTCGCTGAAGGAGCTGCGGCGGTACGCGGGCAAGGAGTCGAAGTACTTCGTCATCACGGGCGCGGAGGTGATCGACCTCCTGCCGACGGGCTACGGCTTCGTGCTGGACATCGAGGGCGACCACCGGATGGTGTTCGACGCGAAGGCGGTCGAGCAGATGGTGGACTTCACGATGCGACGGCTCTACGGCTGACGCCGGCGGGGCGCCGGGCCCCCGCCCGGGGCTCGGGGCTCGGGGTCAGGGCTCAAGGTTCAGGGCTCAGCCCTTGCCCGTCGCCCTCCGGTAGAGGGACTCGGCCTCGTCGCCGAAGTACGAGCTGTACGACGTCTCCTCGTCGCCGCCCTCTTCGTGACCGCCTACGACCCCGTTGATCGTGCCCAGCCCGGTCGCGGGGTCGACGTCTGTCAGGAACGGGCCGCCGCTGGTGCCGTTGGGCATGTCCGCGCAGTCGAAGCGGAGCTGGGTGGGGCTGTGGGTCTGCGTGCGGTTCTGGCAGGAGACCGGGCGCTCCTCGCCCACGGGGTAGCCGATCACCCGTGCCGGGCGGTCCGCCGGCGGCCGGAAGCGTATCCGCTCCGCGCCCGTGACCTGCTCGATCGGCTTGCCGTCCCCGTCCGGCCGGCGCACCCGCAGGAACGCCACGTCGTGGTCCGGGTCGCGGTCGGCCGCCCATTCCGGAGCGATGTCCACCGACGTCGGCACCCAGACCCCGTACGGGGCGACGCCGTCGCGGTAGCCCGGGACGAAGGCGATGTCGGTGCGGAAGCCGTCCAGGTAGACGCAGTGCGCGGCGGTGACGATCAGGTCGCCCGCGGGGCTGTGGACGACGCTCGCGCTGCAGCCGTGCCCGGGCTCGCCCTGGCCCGTGTAGAACAGCGGGCCGACGGCGGGCGAGGCCGGGGCCTCCGTGGCGCGCAGGGGCTCGGAGGCGGGGAGAGGGTCGGTCCTGCCGCTGCCCGCGGGCTTGAGGGGGGCCGTGTTCGTCTCGGTGCGGACGGCCGACCGCATGGCCTGCGCGGTTTCCTCCCCCTTCTCCTCCGGCTGGGCGAAGTGGCCGGAGGCGTCGCCGTCGGCCACGGGGGAATCCGTCGCGAGGCCGTGGTTCGCCACGACGACGCCGAGTCCGGCCAGCGCCACGACCGCGGCGACGAAGGCGGTGACGGCGGCCGGGCGGGGGCCGGTGGCGTTGTGGCGCATTGATCCAATGTCCATGATCCGCGGCGGGAGCGACCGCGCGGATCCGTCGTGGGGCCGGGCTCGCCATCCCCATGGCATTCGCCGTCGCATCCGCCATGGCGTCCGCCGCGGGAATGCGGGAGTCCTTGCAGGTTGTTCATCCTTCAACTAAATTGAACGGTGAACGAACCGAGGAGGTCGTCATGCCAGCAGTGACCGTCGAGAACCCGTTGACCCTGCCGCGGGTCTCCGCCCCGGCGGGCGCCCCGCAGCGGCCGGTGCTGTACGTCGGCACGGCTCCGACGGGGTTCGAGGGCGAGGGATTCCCCGTGCGCAGGGCCTTCGCGGGGATCAATTACCAGTACCTCGACCCGTTCATCATGATGGACCAGATGGGCGAGGTGGACTACGCCGCCGGCGAGCCCAAGGGCACCCCCTGGCACCCGCACCGCGGGTTCGAGACGGTGACCTACATCATCGACGGCACCTTCATCCACCGGGACTCGCACGGCGGCGGTGGCGTCATCACCGACGGCGACACGCAGTGGATGACGGCCGGCTCCGGGCTGCTGCACATCGAGACGCCGCCGGAGGAGCTCGTCACCAGCGGCGGCCTCTTCCACGGGCTGCAGCTGTGGGTGAACCTGCCCCGCGAGGACAAGATGATCGCCCCGAAGTACCAGGACATCCGCGGGGGCAGCGTCAGGCTGCTGGCCTCCGAGGACGGCGGGTCGCTGGTCCGGCTGATCGCCGGCGACGTGGCCGGGCACGAGGGGCCGGGCGCGACGCACACGCCCATCACGATGATCCACGCCTCCGTGAGCCCCGGCGCGGAGCTGACGCTCCCGTGGCGCACCGACTTCAACGCCCTGGCCTACGGGCTCGCCGGGCACGGGTCGGCGGGCGCGGAGGGGCGGCCCTTCGCGATGGGGCAGACCGTCGTCTTCGGGCAGGGCGACTCGGTGACCATCCGGGCCGGCAAGAAGCAGGAGTCCCGGACGGAGAACTTCGAGGTCGTGCTGCTCGGCGGGCGGCCGATCCGCGAACCGATGCAGCACTACGGGCCGTTCGTTATGAACACCCACGCCGAACTGGCCCAGGCCTTCGACGACTACCAGGCGGGTCGCCTGGGGGTCATTCCGGCGGCGTAGCCGCCGCTCGCGGCGGGGGATCGTGCGGGCTCCTAGCCCGCCACCCCCACCTCCACCTCCACCTCCACCGCTTCCTTCTCGTACAGCTCGAACCAGATGTTCTTGCCCTCGCCCCGCGGGTCCACCCCCCACGCCCCGGCCAGGAGCTCCATCAGCACCAGGCCGCGCCCCGACGAGGCCATCTCCCCGGGGTGGCGCCGGTGCGGCAGTTCGTCGCTGCTGTCCGAGACGTCGACGCGGACGCAGCGCGCGCCCCGGTCGCCGGTGATCCGGGCGATCAGCACCGCGTCCCCGTCCGTGTGGACGAGGACGTTGGTGACCATCTCCGAGACCATGAGGACGGCGGAGTCGACCTGGTCGCCGTCCGGCCAGTCGTGCATCAGGTCGCGGACCTGCTGCCGCGCCTCGGCGATGCGTTCCGGTTCGGCCTGGGCGATGGTGAGGACGGTGCGCCGTACGGGCCGCGGTACGGCCGCGGGCTCGGCGCCGGCCGCCCTGACGGCGCGGGCGAGCAGCAGGACGGCGATGTCGTCCTCGCGCCGGTCCAGGAGCGGGCCGGTGGTGTAGTACGAGGAGGGCCCGTGGACGGCCTGGACGAGGGCGTCTGCGAGCGCCTCCAGGTCGCCGTCGGGCTCGCCGCCGGTGCAGGCCCTTGTCAGGTCCAGGGGCTGTCCTTCGATGACGCCGCGCAGCCGGTCCCACCCGCTGTCCAGGTCGTGGCCGCCGGTCTCGATCAGCCCGTCCGTGCAGACGATCATCGTCTCGCCGGGTTCGAGGATCAGCCGCGTCGTGGGGTAGTCGGTGTCGGGATCGATGCCGAGCGGCAGGCCGCCCGCGGTGTTGCGGACGAGCATCGTGCCGTCGCCGAGCCGGATGGCCGGGTTGGGGTGGCCGGCGCGGGCGATGTCGAGCCGCCCGCTCTCGGGGTCGACCTCGATGTACAGGCAGGTCGCGAAGCGCGGCTCGGCCTCGTCGCCCTCGGTCTCGGAGGCGTTGATCCCGGCCAGGAAGCGGGAGGCGCGGGAGAGGACCGCGTCGGGGTGGTGTCCTTCGGAGGCGTAGGCGCGCAGGGCGATCCGGAGCTGGCCCATGAGCCCGGCTGCCCGTACGTCGTGGCCTTGGACGTCGCCGATGACGAGCGCGATCCGGCCGAGAGGGAGCGGGATCATGTCGTACCAGTCGCCGCCGACCTCCAGTCCGCCTCCGGTGGGCACGTAGCGTGCGGCGACGGCCATGCCGGGGATGTCCTGCTGCAGGGTGGGCATCATGGACCGCTGCAGGCCGACGGTCAGTTCGCGCTCGGACTCGTGCACGCTGGCCCGGCTCAGGGCCTGGGCGAGCATCCGGGCCACCGTGGTGAGCACGGACCGCTCGTCGGGGGTGAAGGACACCGGCACGCTGAATCCGGCCATCCACGCCCCGATGATCTGGCCCGCGTTGATCAGCGGCAGGAACGCCCAGGACTGCCGCCCGAAGTGCGCGACGTCCTCCCATGCCTCGGGGAAGCGGCGCTGGTAGTCCTCGGGGGCGGGCAGGTAGATGGCCCGGCCGGTGCGGATGACCTCGGCGGCGGGGTAGGCCGCGTCCATGGGCAGGTCCAGAAACGGTTCTGCGCTGCCCGGCGTGTACCCGTGGTGCCCGATCACCCGGACCCGGCTGCCCTCCCCGCTGAAGACCGCGAGGCCCGACGGCTCGAAGCCCGGCATCGACAGCCCCGCGGCCACCCGCAGCACCTCGGCGGTGGAGCGGGCCTCCGCGAGCGCCCGCCCCGCGTCCAGCAGGAACGCCTCCCGGTTGCGCCGCCAGTCGCCCGTGATGGTCGTCTGCGCCGCGGACGTCCCCGCCTGCGGCTCCGGCACCTCCTGCAACGTCCCGACCATGGCGAAGTCGAGCCGCCCGGCGGCCGCGGCCCGCAGCTGGGGACGGGCCCGGCTGCGCACCGTCCGCAGGATCCGCCCCTCCTCGTCCACCACCCGCATCCGCGCCTCGGCGAGGGTGCCCTCCGCCACGGCCAGGCTGATCACGCCCATGATCTCCACCCAGTCGACGGCGTGGAAGCGGGCTCTGACGGCGGATTCCGTCAGCTGCGTACGGGTGGCCGGGAGCCCCAGCAGCCGGGCGGCCTCGGCGTCGAAGGTGGCGATGCGCGTGGCGTCGTCCCAGTGCCACAGGCCGGTCGCGGTGGCGGCCAGTACGTCCTCGGTGCGCATTGCCCCACTTTATGCAGGTCTCCGCAATGGGTACCACCGAAGGTACGGTGGGCGGATCTTCACAAGCGCGCAGTACCCTTGCTCCCGTGTTGTATGCACGCCAGCCCTGTGCCGCAGGTACGAGCCCTGTGCCGTAGGCGGGCTGGCCCACGCCCTCGATCACGACTTGGATGAACGATGCATCGGTACCGGTCCCACACCTGCGGCGAGCTCCGTGCGGCTGACGTCGACACCGACGTGCGACTGAGTGGCTGGCTGCACAATCGGCGCGACCTGGGCGGCATCCTCTTCATCGACCTCCGCGACCACCACGGCCTGGTGCAGCTCGTGGCCCGTCCCGGCACCGCCGCCAACGAGGCCCTGAGCCACGTCACCAAGGAGACGGTCGTCCGCATCGACGGCAAGGTCGTCAGCCGCGGTGCCGACAACGTCAACCCCGAGCTGCCCACCGGTGAGATCGAGGTCGAGGTCTCCGCCGTCGAGGTCCTGGGTGCCGCCGAGCCGCTGCCCTTCACGATCAACGCCGAGGACGGGGTGAACGAGGAGCGCCGCCTCGAGTACCGCTTCCTCGACCTGCGCCGCGAGCGCATGCACAGCAACATCATGCTGCGCTCCGCCGTCATCGCCTCCATCCGCGAGAAGATGACCAACCTCGGCTTCAACGAGATGGCGACCCCGATCCTGTCCGCCACCTCTCCCGAGGGCGCGCGCGACTTCCTGGTGCCGTCCCGTCTGCACGCCGGCAAGTTCTACGCCCTGCCGCAGGCCCCGCAGCAGTTCAAGCAGCTGCTGATGATCGCCGGCTTCGACCGCTACTTCCAGATCGCGCCGTGCTTCCGCGACGAGGACGCCCGCGCCGACCGCTCGCCGGGCGAGTTCTACCAGCTCGACGTGGAGATGTCCTTCGTCGAGCAGGAGGACGTCTTCCAGGTCATCGAGAAGGTCATGACCGACCTCTTCGAGGAGTTCGGCAACGGCCGCCACGTCACCTCGCCCTTCCCGCGGATCCCCTTCCGCGAGGCCATGCTCAAGTACGGCTCCGACAAGCCGGACCTGCGCGCCAAGCTGGAGCTGGTCGACGTCTCCGACGTCTTCGAGGGCTCGGAGTTCAAGGCCTTCGCCGGCAAGCACGTCCGCGCGCTGGCCGTCCCGGCCACCGGCGACCAGCCGCGCAAGTTCTTCGACGGCCTCGGCGACTACGCGGTCGAGCAGGGCGCGAAGGGCCTGGCCTGGGTCCGCGTCGGCGAGGAGAACACCCTCACCGGCCCGATCGCCAAGTTCCTCACCGAGGAGAACGTCAAGGCCCTCGCCGAGCGCCTCGGCCTGGAGCCCGGCCACGCGATCTTCTTCGGCGCGGGCGAGTTCGACGAGGTCTCCAAGATCATGGGCGCCGTGCGCGTCGAGGCCGCCAAGCGCGCCGGCCACTTCGAGGAGAACGTCTTCCGCTTCTGCTGGATCGTCGACTTCCCGATGTTCGAGAAGAACGAGGACACCGGCCAGATCGAGTTCTCGCACAACCCCTTCTCCATGCCGCAGGGCGGCCTGGAGGCGCTGAACACGATGGACCCGCTGGACATCCTGGCCTGGCAGTACGACATCGTCTGCAACGGCACCGAGCTGTCCTCCGGCGCCATCCGTAACCACGAGCCCGACGTCATGTACAAGGCGTTCGAGATCGCCGGTTACAGCAAGGAGGAGGTCGAGAAGGAGTTCGGCGGCATGCTGCGCGCCTTCAAGTTCGGCGCCCCCCCGCACGGCGGCATCGCCCCGGGCGTCGACCGCATCGTGATGCTCCTGGCCGACGAGCCGAACATCCGCGAGACCATCGCCTTCCCGCTCAACGGCAACGCGCAGGACCTGCTGATGGGCGCCCCGAGCGAGGTCGACGAGGCCCGCCTGAAGGAGCTCCACCTGTCGATCCGCAAGCCGGTCGTCAAGTAGCACGCACGTCGGCGCCGCTGCGTGCTGAGCCCCCGCGCCGTCCTCGGCGCGGGGGCTCACGCGTGTCGTCAGTAGCCCGTCGCGCCGTCCGTGCGCTCGCGCAGCAGGTCCGCGTGCCCGTTGTGCCGCGCGTACTCCTCGATCATGTGGAGGAAGATCCAGCGCAGGGAGACCTCCCTGCCCTGCACCGTTCCCACGGCGTTGAGCGACAGGGGCGCGTAGGCGGCCCGGGCCCGGGCGATCTCCTCCTGCCACACGGTCACGGCCCCCGCGAGGCTCGCGTCCGGCGCGACGGCGAGGCCCGCATTGGCGTCGCCCAGGTCCTCGGCGGTTCTCGCCTCGCCGCCCGCACCCGGCCCGTACAGCGGCGGCGCCGCCTCGCGCTGGAGCACTCTGCGGAACCACTGCCGCTCCACCTCGCCCATGTGCTGCACGAGGCCCAGCAGGCTCAGCGCGGACGGCGGCGCCGCCGGCTCCCGCGCTTGCACGTCGGTCAGACCGTCCACCTTGCGCGCGAGGGTGGCGCGCTGGAAGTCCAGCCAACTCTCCAGTGTGGTGCGCTCATCGGCCGTCAGGGGTGGGATGGCCCGCTCTGTCGTCACCATGACGGCAGTGTCACATGAGCGCGGTCACCATGGGCAGCTTCGGGCAGCATCCCGCAGCGCTGTGCACCGCCCGCGACAGCTGCCGCCGCGTGATCGCCGGCCGCCACAGCACGGAGTGCACGCCGTACTCCGCGACGGCCATCAGCTCGCTCTCCCCGAGCTCGTCCGCGACCAGCACCACCGGCGCCTCGTCCGCCCGCGTCAGCCGCCGCACGGCGGCCGCCGCAGCCGGGTCGTCGGCCCCCATGAGGACGAAGCCGACATCCCCCGCCCCTTCCCCGGCGTCTCGCCGCATCACCTGCACCTCGGGCAGTACGGCCCGCACCTCCCGGGCGAACCGGGCCCGCGCCAGCTCGTCGGTGGCATACACACTGATGGTGATCGGCTTCTTGAACACTGGTCTTCCTCGTCTTCCCGGCTTCCCCCGTGCGGTGTGACTCCAGCCTGGTCCCCCGGCCTCAACGGACGATTACCGTTCCATCAACGGGCACGCACGGCACGCACGGAGGGCCCGGAACCTCCTCGGTTCCGGGCCCTCGGCTGCTGCTCTGCGGGTGACTAGGCCGCCGGCTCCTCGCCGCCGCCGAAGCGCTCGCGGTAGGCCTCCAGGTCGTCCTCGGTGATCTTCGCGAAGAGCACCGGCGGGACGCTGAACGCCGTACCGGCCGGGACGAAGGACAGCGAGCGGGCCTCGTCCTTCGTGACCCACGTCCGCGCGTCGTCATCGAGGTCGAACACGAAGCGCAGGGCCGCCGCCGTCTGCGGGATGAACGGCTCCGAGATCACCGTGTACAGGTGGATCAGGTTCATCGCCGTGCGCAGCGTCAGCGCCGCGGCCTCCGGGTCGGTCTTGATCTCCAGCCAGGGGGCCTTCGTCTCCAGGTAGGAGTTGCCCGCGCTCCACAGCGTGCGCAGGGCCTGGGCGGCCTTGCGGAACTGCATGGCCTCCATGTGCTCCTCGTACTCCTGGAGCAGCTGGGCGATCTCGCGGCCCAGGTTCGTCTCGGCCTCGCCCGCCTCGGAGCCGGCCGGGACGGTGTCCCCGAAGCGCTTCTTCGAGAAGGACAGGACGCGGTTGACGAAGTTGCCGAAGACGTCGGCGAGGTCCTTGTTCACGGTGGACGAGAACAGCTCCCACGTGAACGACGTGTCGTCCGACTCGGGGGCGTTGGCCATCATGAAGTAGCGCCAGTAGTCGGCGGGCAGCAGCTCCAGTGCGTCGTGCGTGAAGACGCCGCGCTTCTGGGACGTGGAGAACTTGCCGCCGTAGTAGTTGAGCCAGTTGAAGGCCTTGACGTAGTCGACCTTCTTCCACGGCTCGCGGGTGCCCAGCTGGGTGGCCGGGAACATCACCGTGTGGAAGGGGACGTTGTCCTTGCCCATGAACTGGGTGTAGCGGACGTCCGTCGCCTCGTACCACCAGGACTTCCAGTCCCGGTTCTCCGGGTCCTGGCCCGCCCACTCCTTCGTCGCGCCGATGTACTCGATCGGGGCGTCGAACCAGACGTAGAAGACCTTGCCCTCGGCCGCCAGCTCCGGCCACGTGTCCGCCGGGACCGGCACGCCCCAGTCCAGGTCACGGGTGATCGCACGGTCGTTCAGGCCCTCGGTCAGCCACTTGCGGGCGATCGAGGACGCCAGGACCGGCCAGTCCTTGCCGTGCTCGTCGATCCACGCCTCGACCTCGCCCTGCAGCTTCGACTGGAGGAGGAAGAGGTGCTTGGTCTCGCGGACCTCCAGCTCGCTGCTGCCGCTGATCGCCGAACGGGCGTCGATCAGGTCCGTCGGGTCCAGGACGCGCGTGCAGTTCTCGCACTGGTCGCCGCGGGCCTTGTCGTAGCCGCAGTGCGGGCACGTGCCCACGATGTAGCGGTCGGGCAGGAAGCGGCCGTCGGCGAGGCTGTAGACCTGGCGGATCGAGCGCTCCTCGATGAACCCGTTCTTCTGCAGCTGCCGCGCGAAGTGCTGGGTGATCTCGTGGTTCTCCGGCGAGGAGCTGCGGCCGAAGTAGTCGAAGGACAGCGCGAAGCCGTCGTAGACCGCCTTCTGCGCGTCGTGCTGCCGCGCACAGAACTCGGCCACCGGCAGGCCCAGCTCCTTGGCACCCAGCTCGGCCGGGGTCCCGTGCTCGTCGGTGGCACAGATGAACAGCGTCTCGCGACCGGTCTGGCGGAGGTACCGGGCGTACACGTCCGCCGGGAGCATGGACCCCACCATGTTGCCCAGGTGCTTGATCCCGTTGATATACGGAAGGGCGCTGGTGATGAGGTGTCGAGCCATTTCGGCTGCTCCCTGGTCGCGGGCGTATATGGAGGCCTTTAGCGTATCCGAGCGACCGGGTGGGACCGCGCGCCGTTTCTTCAGGCCATCCAGGCGCGCCAGGGCCGGGTGATCACCTCCCGGTAGGTGTGGTGGGAGGGGTTCCGCCCGGCGTGCGCGAAGGTCCATGCCTGGGCGTCGGACGGGTCCTCGCCCGGGCCGGAGCGCTCCTCGCAGACGGCGCACTGCATGGCGTACGTGACGGGCTCGGCGTCGGGCTCGCGGTCGGGGGTGAGGGTCCAGATGCCGAAGCGGTAGACGCTCCGCGGGGGATTTTCATTACTCACGGCGTATAGATGCCCAGAGGGGCGTAGCGTGACGTGTTACGAGATGGATACGGTCGGTGATGTGCGGAATCTCTGGCCAGAGGGTATGTCATCTGTAACAGGGGAGGGTGTGGACATGGGCGAGGTTTTCCTTCCGGTCAACCATCGGTATCTCGGAAACCAGTTCATGATGTGGCGCCAGGAGGCTGGACTGTCACGAGAGGAAGTGGCTGAGGCCGTCGGCTATTCCGCGGAAATGGTGCGGTCCGTGGAACAGGGGCGACGGGCGTGTCCGCCGAGAATGGCGGAGATCGCGGATGAGCTGTTCGGTGCGCGGGGGAAGTTGAAGGCGGGTCTCTCGTATCTGACGCGGGACAAGATCCCCAACCGCTCCCGGGATTTTATGGAGAGTGAGGCCATCGCGATTTCGTGGCGGTCACTGGAGGGCCTGCTCATCCCAGGGCTGCTGCAGACCGAGGAGTACGCGCGCACGCTCATGAGCGGCGTGTGGCCTCCGGCGCCCCCGGAGATGGTCGAGGAGAGGCTGGCGGTGCGCATGGACCGTCAGAAGCAACTGAGGGCCAGGCCCACGGTTCCGTTCGGGTTCGTGGTCTTCGAGGCGGCATTGCATGTCCCGCTGGGTGGCGTCGAGGTGCAAAAGCGGCAACTGCTGCACTTGGCGGAAGCAGCAGAACTGCCCAACGTTACGTTTCAGATCTTGCCCTTCGCGCAAGCTGTGCCTAGCGTGCTGAACGGAGGGATGGTCTTTCTGGAAATGCCGGAGCTCAGGCGAGTCGTCTACGTGATGGGGCAGTCCATGACTGAGCTGATCACGGAGCCGAAGGACGTCAGCAGCCTGGAGCAGAGGTGCGCGAGGATTTCTGCACAGGCTCTCGGGCCCGAGGACTCCGTGAAATTCATCGAGCGGATGGTGGACAGACTGTGATTTACCAATTGGCGTGGTTCAAGTCCAGCTACAGCGATGATGAGGGTGACAACTGTGTCGAGGTAGCCGATGGGCCGCGGGGTATACACATACGGGACTCAAAACAAAGGTCCGGCCCCCAACTCGCCGTAGGCGCCACCGCCTGGGCGGACTTCCTTACCTACATCGCCGCAGCGTAAAGCCACCCGCCGTGGCGGGGATCCGTGCGCCGTGTGCGGGTCAGAACAGGCTGGCAGCAGGGCGAGAGGTGGGGGGCTCGGGTCCGGAGCGTCGGCGGTGCGGCCGGTGGGAGGCCGGCCGCCGTACTCGCTACGAGTGCGACGCCTTGGTGAGGGTGCAAACGCCGTCCTCGCACTGGCGCTCCAGACGGCCGAGGGAGATGGTCTGCGCCAGGCCGACCATCCAGCAAGTAGGGCAGCCCCGGAAGGGGATCAGGGCCAACGGGGCCGCCAGCAGGGTGGCCGGGCCGGCGACGGGGACCAGGGCGATCGAGCCGATGATCAGGCCGACGCCGATGGCGCCGCGCGCCAGATGCCGCGGGACGGACTTGCTGGCGAAGTTCGAGACGTTCACGGTGTTCACGGTCGTGAGACTCCTCCGGCTGGTTGGTCTGTCGCTGCCAGAGCGTCACGCAGTGCTGCGCGTGCTCTGTGCAGCCGCGACTTCATCGCGGCGCTGCTCAGACCGAGCGAATGGGCGACGGTCCTGCCGGGCAGGCCCTGTACGTCCCGCATGATCAGGACCTGCCGCTGGTCACGGGGAAGGAGGCTGACCGCAGCCGCGATGCGCTCCGCCTCCAGCCTGTGCAGCACCGCGTCCTCGGCGGAGGGTTCCGCAGCCGGCTCCGGTTCGGCTGTCGCCTCGTCGCTCCGCGAGACGAGCAGCCGTACCTGCCGGAGGCATTCGTTGCGCACGATCCGGAACATCCATGAGGCAAGCGCACCAGTGGCCCGCAGAGTGCCGATCTTCCGGTAGAGGATGATCAGCGCCTCCTGCGCCGCGTCCTCCGCGTCCTGCGGTGAGGAACACAGCGATAGGGCGAATCTGCGGACATGGGGCTGCGATTCCATGACCACGGTGGTGAGCGAAGTGACGTCGCCGTCCTGAGCGGCCTTGATGAGCCGCTCGTCCGGCCAAGTGAAGCGTTGGTTCATCTGGGACTCCTACCCGGGAAGCGCCCTACGGGCAGGGTGCTGGTCAGCTTCGGCCCTTGTAGCGCCGCATCAGGTGCCAGCTGCACGCGCCGACGAGCAGGGCTCCGATCACTACGAGACTGGTGACCATCATTGGTGGTTCCTCCCGGTTCTGCCGGTCCGTTCGGCCGGTACGCAGACAAGAGGCGGGGAGACCCGAAAAGGATTCGCCTTCAGCCGAAGTCGGCCAAAGTGCACCTCAGCCACATTTCGCCTAGTGCCTCCGCACCACCCCTGACACTCTGCCGCGGTGCTGCGTATTCACTTCACGGACACCGATCTCCTGAACACCCGTGTCGCGACCACGCCCGACCCCCAGTGGGAACTGGTGCTGAGCCTGCGGCACTTACGAAGACGGGTCGTGCCGCCGCGCTACGCGGACTGGCACCGCGATGTCCTCGCACGGCTGCCGCACCCCCGCCCGCCCGAGGCGTACCGGGAAGTCGCCATCGCCCCGTACTGGGAGGACATCCGGTCCAGCGTCGACGGCGACCGCGCCCTGCGGATCCGGGCGCTCCTCGACGGCGGGGTCAAAGGGCTGCTCTGCAGCTATGTGCCGACCATGCGGTGGGTGCCGCCGACGCTGCACGTCCGTAGCGCCCTGGACCGGGACTACGAGCTTCGCGGCCGGGGGCTGCTGCTCCAGCCGTCGTACTTCTGCCACGGCGTGGGGCACCTGCCCGAGGGCGCGAACCCCGACGCGCCGCCCGTCCTGGTCCACCCGGCCGCTCAGCCGCAGTCGGACCCCGCCGGTGACAAGGCGCTGGCCCGGCTCATGGGGGCGACCCGCGCCGGGATTCTGATCGCGGCCGGGACGGCCTGCACCTCGGGGGAGCTCGCCCGCCGCGTGGGCGTCTCCGCGCCGACGGTGAGCCATCACCTGTCGGCCCTGCGGGACGCGGGCCTGCTGCGCACCGTCCCGCACGGAACGAGCGCGCTGCACGTCCGTACCCGTACGGGTTCCGCGCTCGTGAATTCGAGCTGCGAGTTTCGATGAGGCTCGAAGGCGCTGTCCTTTCTCCCGGCCGCCGGACAGGATGGCGCCTGAAACCGAAACGCTTCCTGCTCCTGCAAACACACGAAACAGGAGGGCTTTGGTATGCGATTCAAGCGTCTGGCCGTGGCCGGGGCGATTGCCGTCGCCACCGCGGGTTCGGGGCTTCTGGCCACCTCGCCGGCATCCGCGGCGACGGACAGTTTCACGCAGAGCTGCTCGACCGGCTATGCGTGCCTGTTCTACTACCAGAACTACACCGGGGCGATCCACAAACAGGCCCACAGCGACGGGAACTACCGGGACAACAACTTCGTGTCGAGCAGCTCGACGCGAGGCAGCGAAGGCTCGAACGCGACCGTGCGGAACAACGCGGCGTCGGTCGACAACTGGGACTTCAACAGCGCCTTCACGGTCTACTCGCTGCCGAACTACCAGGGCGCCCACCAGCGCATCGCGCCCGGCGGGTCCGCGAACCTCAACAACCAGCTGCGGAACAACAACGAGTCGGGCCGCTTCGGGTGACCGAGGTCCCCTCGCGTAACGGGAGCCCCGTCCGTGACCACGGGCGGGGCGCCTTCACGGCCGCCCTCGTGGGCGTCCTCCTCGCGGTCGCGGGGTGTTCCGGCTCCTCGTCCGGCGACAAGGTGCCGCAGCCGAGCGCCTTTCCCGAGATGACGTCCGCCGCTTCCCACTCGCTCCCCATCGACCCCTACCTCCTCACCCATGACCAGGCCGACCGCCTGGATGCCGCACAGCGCACCCTCGTGGAACGCTGCATGCGCCGTTTCGAGATCGCATATCAACCACCCACCCCTTCCACCCCCTTCCGGCCGAAGACCCGTACGCAGTACCGCTACGGCATCACCGATCCCTCCGCCGCCGCCCGCTACGGCTTCGCGCCGCCCGGCAGCCCGCGCGTCCCGCCCGCGCCGCCCGCGCCGCCGCCTTCTCTCTCCCCCGAGGCGACCGTCGTCCTCACCGGCACGGACGACCCCGGGGTCAAGCCCGGAACCGCCGCTGCGAAGGGCGGCCGACGCGTCAACGGGCGTACGGTCCCCGCAGGCGGCTGCACGGGCGAGGCCCGTTCCGCGCTGCGGGCGGACAACGCCGAGGCCGGGGGAGACGCCCCGGTCGCCGACCGGATCAACTCCGGGAGCTTCGAGCGCTCGCAGCGCGACCCGCGCGTGGTGCGCGTCTTCGCCCGATGGGCGTCCTGCATGAAGAAGCGCGGCTTCTCTTCGTACGACGATCCGCTCAAAGCCGCGGCCGACACGGCCTGGCGCACGCCGGAGCCGTCCGCGGAGGAGCGGGAGACGGCGGCGGCGGATGCGCGGTGCAAGGGGGAACACAACGTGGTGGGCGTCTGGTTCGCGGTCGACGCGGCGTACCAGCGGCAGGAGATCGACCGGAGCGCGAAGGAGCTCGCCGCGGTCAAGGCGGAGCTCGCCACCCGCCAGGAACTGGCCGGGGCTGCCCTGGGCACCCTCCCTCCCCGCCCCTAGGGTGGGCGGCCTGACCCGCACGTTCCGACGTCCGCTCCGTACCCAGGAGGGTTCATGAGCGTCCACGCCACCACCACGTACCTGGTCAGGAACGAGAAGACCGGGCTGTACCTGACGGTCCGGGGACTCAGCAGGCACGACGCCGCCGACATCGTCCAGGAGCCGCTCCACGACTGGCCGCAGCGCGCGAGCCAGGCGTGGCGCCTGGAGCCCGGGCAGGGCGGCGAGAACATCTACCGGCTGCAGAACCAGCACAGCGGGCGCTATCTGCAGGTGCGGCACTGCCGCAAGGACCCGGGCGCGCCGGCCGAGCAGCGGCACCTGGAGGAGAACGACCCCGCGTACCGGAGCCAGAGCTGGGAGATCCGGAACGGTGGCGGCGGCTGCCGGATCGTCAACGCCCACAGCGGGCTGGGACTGAACGTCCGCGGCCACTCGGCGGCCGCCGGCGCCGTCGTCGAGCAGCAGGCGGGGGGCGGGGGGAACGGGGACGAAGGGAACGGGGACGGAGGGGACGGGGACGAGGAGGACAAGGTCTGGCGCTTCGAGGCCGTGGAGCCGCGCGGGGAGGCGAAGCTCTTCCACGCGCTGGCGGGCACGGTCGTGGAGCCGAGCTCGCTCGGGATCCTGTCGACGCTCACCAATGCGCTCAAGGCCTCGCTGGAGACGTCCGGCGGGATCTTCGGCACGGTGTCGAAGTGGGTGCCGGGGAGCACCACGCCGTACATCGTCTTCGACGGCTTCCGCGGCGACGAGGTCGTCCGCTTCTCGCAGCGCAACCGGGTGGAGGCCGGGCCGCGGAAGATCAGCGAGCAGTTCCCGCACCTGCCGAAGGAGTTCCACGGCGGCTTCGACTTCGTGACGCGGGCGCCGGGGTGGAGCGAGCACCGGTACCTGGGCGTCAAGGGCGACCTGGCCGTCGAGTTCTCGGACCGGGGGAGCGGGGAGAGCCTGCGCAGCACCGACTTCCACTACCCGCGCGAGCAGCTGGAGCCGGTGATCGGCGGGGCGGTGAAGGCGGCGGTGCAGGGGACGCCGGACGGCCGGTACCACCTGGTGTTCGGGGAGAAGGGGGCGACGGCGCTGATCGACGTGGCGCGGGGGCCGGCGGCCGGGAAGCGGGGCGCGGACCGGCGCGACGTACGGCCGGTGCGGCTGGACCACCTGCCCGAGCCGTGCAGGCCCGACGCCATCGCTTCGGCTGCGGTGGGCGACGAGATGCACTTCTTCGCGGTCAAGGGCGATCAGTACCTCGTCTTCACCTTCCGAGAGGTGATCCACGGGCCGGGGAGGATCCTCGACGCGTATCCGTTCCTGCTGGGCCTGTGGGGCTGAGCGAACGGCCTCGCACGGGCCGTTGTGACCGGGTGGCGGGGGCTGCCCCTCCCGCCACCCGGTCCCCCTCCCTCTTCAAGGAAGCCTCGGTGGAAGTAGGCGACCTCAGTGGAAGCAGGCGGCCTCAGTGGAAGTAGACGACGTCGACCTGGCCGTCCGCCCGGTAGGAGAAGCCGGCTTCCCCGCTGCCCTCTCCGGGAGGGAGGGTGACGAAGTCGACGGCGTCCTGCAGGGATGCGAAGGTGCCCGCGTGGGACGACTTCACCTCGCCTTCCTCGCTGGGGACGGCTTCGTCGGGAACGGCCATGTGAGAGCTCCTGTACGCCTGTACGCCTATGCGCTGTATCCGAAGAGTGATCCTGCGATTACCAAGCGTAGTTGTTCGATCGGCGGACCGTAACCGGGCTCCAGGGGCGCGCGGAGGCATCCTCAGGGGCGCGAACAGCGCGTTCATGTCACCGCTATCCGGTCAATGGAGAGGTTTGCGAAACATGTCCTCCTGTACACCGCATCCTGGGAGGGGATGCGCTGCCGAAGGAGACGGACGAGGACATGCGGGTACTGGTCGCCGAGGACGAAGAGATACTGGCCGAGCTGATCGCCACGGGCCTGCGCAGGGCCGGGTTCGCCGTGGACACCGTCTACAGCGGTGACGCCGCCATCGCCTACCTCTCCCTCCACGACTACGACGTCGTGGTCCTCGACCGCGACCTGCCCCGCGTCCACGGCGACGACGTCGCCCGGCACCTCGTCGCCGACGGCTCCCGCACCCGCATCCTGATGGTCACCGCCGCCGGCTCGATGGAGGACCGGGTGGCCGGGCTGGACCTGGGCGCCGACGACTACCTGCCCAAGCCGTTCGAATTCCCCGAGCTGATCTCGCGGGTGCGCGCGCTGCGGCGGCGCAGCGCCCGGCCGGCGCCGCCGCTGCTGGAGAAGGCCGGGCTGCGGCTCGACACGGTGCGGCGGACGGCCGACCGCAACGGCCGGGACCTCGACCTCTCGCCCAAGGAGTTCGCCATCCTGCAGCTGCTGCTGGAGGCGGACGGGGCGGTCGTCAGCGCGGAGGAGCTGCTGGAGCGCGCGTGGGACGCCCACGCCGACCCGTTCACGGGCGCGGTGCGCGTGGCGATGAGCAAGCTGCGCGGCAAGCTCGGGGAGCCGGCGCTGATCCGCACGGTGCAGGGCGTCGGGTACGCGCTGTGAAGCCGGTGAGGCGGCCGTTCCTCACGGCCCGTACGCGCATCGCCGTGGCCTTCGGCGGGATCTTCCTCGTCCTCGGCGGGGGCCTCCTGCTCACCGTGAACCTGCTGTCGCGCGCCGGCACCCAGGAGCGGGCGACGACGATCGCGCGGCAGGCGGTGCCGCTCGAGCTCGTGCGGCCCGGGGAGACGGTGAACACGTGGACGGCGTACCGGATCTCCGGCGACGTCAGCGCCGCAGCCTCCCAGCAGATGGTCATGTGGTCGGCCGCGGCCCTGCTCGTGACGGCGCTGCTGGCGGTCGGCGTCGGGTGGTGGACGGCGGGCCGCTGCCTGCGCCCCGTCCAGGGTGCCTTCGAGAGCCAGCGCCGCTTCATCTCCAACGCCTCGCACGAGCTGCGCACGCCGCTGGCCGTCCAGCGCACGGCGATCCAGGTGGGGCTGGACGGGGACCCGTCCCCGGACGAGCTGGCCCACGTACGGACCACGCTCCTGGAGGCCAACCGCCGCTCCGAACGGCTCATCGACGGCCTGCTCCTGCTCGCCCGCAGCGACCGCGGCCTGGAGCGCCGCGACCCGCTCGACCTGGCCGACATCGTCGCGGAGGAGACCGGCGCCGTCGCGGGCCGCGCGGAGCGGGCCGGGGTGCGGCTGTCCGTGCGCAGCGAGCGGGCGCCCCTGCGGGGGAACCGGGTGCTGCTGGGGCAGCTGGCCGGGAACCTGCTGCGGAACGCGGTGGAGTACAACCACCGCGGCGGCGACGTGGACGTGCTGGTCGAGCCTGGCCGGCTGGTGGTGCGCAACTCCGGCCCGGTCGTGGCCGCGGCGGACATCCCGGCCCTCTTCGAGCCGTTCCGGCGGGGGCACGGCAAGGAACGGCTCACCGGCGGCACGGGCCTGGGCCTGTCCATCGTCCAGTCGATCGCCCGCGCGCACGGGGGGCGGGCCTGGGCCGTGCCGAACCGGGGCGGGGGGTTGCGGGTGACCGTGGAGATGCCGGAGCCGGGGCGGTAGCCGGAGGTCCCGGGGCGGTAGCCGGAGGTCCCGGGGCGGAACGCCGCCCCGGGACCTCTGACTCCTGGTGGTTCTCCGGTGTGGTTCTCCGGTCGTCAGTCCTTGACGATGCCCGCCGCCCGGGCCTCCTTCAGCCAGTCCGGGAACTCCACCATCAGCTCCGCGTAGAGCTGGGCTGCAGTCAGCGACTTCGGGTCGCGGCCCGCGTGGAAGAAGCCCGCGTTGTCGACGACGCGCTTCTCCGGCACGGGCAGGTCGTCCAGCTTGCGGAGGAAGTCGAAGCCCTTGCCCTCCGGGTCGCCGAAGGCGACGAACTGCCAGAAGATCGGCAGGTTCGCGCTCTCGCACAGGGCGCGTTCCGCGGCCGGCTTGCTGTACGGGCCGCCGTCCGTCTGGAAGATGACGAACGCGGGGGCCGTCGAGCCGGACTTCTTGTAGTGCTCGATCACCGCCTCCATCGCCCAGTGGTAGTTGGTGCGGCCCATGTGGCCCATGGAGGAGTGCAGTTCCCCGATGCGGCCCTCGTAGTTGCCGAGGTCGATCTCGGCCACGCCGTCGACGTCCGTCGAGAAGAAGACGACCGGGACCGTGCCGTCGTCGTCCAGGTTGGCGGACAGGCCGAGGGCCTGCTCGGCGAGGTGTTGCACCGTGCCGTTCTTGTAGAACTCGCGCATGGAGCCGGAGCGGTCGAGGACGAGGTAGACGGCCGCGCGCTGCCCGGTCAGGCCCTGCTTCTCCAGGGAGACGCCGGCGGCCTTGTAGAGGCTCACCAGTGCGGGGGCCGACTTTTCCACCTTCGTGAGGCTGATGGCGGGGCTCTGCGCGGGGGTGCCCTGGGCGGGCACGGTCTGCGCGGGGGCGTCCTGCACTGGGGTGTCCTGTGCGGGCACGTTCTGCGCCGGGACCGTTTGTCCGGGGACGGCTTCCGCCGGGGCTTCGTCGCGCGGCGGAAAGGCCGGGGCGGGCTCCGGCGACGGGCCCGGGGCGGGCTCCGGCTTGCG
>NZ_JBAMDC010000289.1:0-8375 GCF_036961605.1 Streptomyces sp. KLMMK | reverse complement strand
TCGGGGCCGACGACGCCGTGCTGGCACTCGACGGTGAGCAGCACGGTCGTCGCGGGGTCGAGGCGCTCGGCGGGCGGGTCCGGCGGCGCCATGCTGGTCGCTCCCTCCTGGGGCCGGTATCCGGCGGGTGAGGACGGGTGTCCGGCGGTGAGGGCCGGGCCGCGTGAGGGTAGCGGGCATTGCGCGGACGGAGGAAGGGGGCCACACTTCCTGACACTCAGTCAGGTACTGGAGGGCGGGGAGGGCGCGGGCATGGTCACCACCCAGCGGCGGGGCCGCCGGATCATGATGACGCGGCCGGAGCTGGACGCGTTCCTCGCCGGGCAGCGCACCTGCCGGGTGGCCACGGTGGGGCGGGACGGGCGTCCGCACCTCAGCGCGCTGTGGTTCGTCTGGGACGGATCCGCGGTGTGGCTGTACTCGATCGTCCGCAGCCGCCGGTGGGCGGAGCTGCGGCGCGACGCGCGGATCGCGGTGCTCGTGGACGACGGGCGGGAGTACGGGGAGCTGCGCGGGGCGGAGCTGTCGGGCACGGCCGCCTTCGTCGGCGAGGCCCCGCGCACGGGCGAGCCCTGCCCTGAGCTCGCCGCGCCGGAGGCCCTGTTCACCGCCAAGTACTTCGGCGGCCTGCCCTCGATGCCGCACGACGGCCGCCACGCCTGGCTCCGGCTGACACCGGAGGCGATCGCCTCCTGGGACTTCCGCAAGCTGCCGGGCGGCCTGCCCTCCCGGTCACGGCACTAGGCGGAGCCCGCCATCTCCTCCCCCGCCGCCCTCAGCGCCTCGACCGCCGCACGGATGGACGGCCGCCGGTCCGCGTCCGCGCGCCAGATCGCGTAGACGTGGCGGCGCACGGTGTGCCGCACCGGCACCACGCGCACCCCTTCCGGGACGGGGCCGCGCCCGAGCCGCGGGGCGACGGCGACGCCCAGCCCGGCGGCGATCAGGGCGAGCTGGGTGTGGTGCTCCTCGGCCATGTGGGAGATGCGGGGCTCGATGCCCTTCCCGCGCAGGGTGAGCATCAGCCAGTCGTGGCAGAACTCGCCGCGGGGCCAGGAGACCCAGTCGTCGTCCGCGAACTCCTCCAGGTCGACCTGGTCCCGGCCGGCCAGCGGGTGGCCCACCGGCATCGCCACGTCGGCGATGTCGTCGAGGATCGGGGCCTTGGCCAGCCCGTCCGGCATGGGCAGAGGCTTGTTGTACCAGTCGAGGACGACCGCGACGTCGATGTCGCCGCGGACCACGCGGGGCACGGCCTCCTCGGGCTCCATCTCCTCCAGCCGGGCCCGCAGCTGGGGGTGGGCGCCGCGCAGCCCGGCGAGGGCGGCGGGGAAGAGGCCGCGGGCAGCCGTGGGGAAGGCGCCGAGGAGCAGCTCGCCGACGGCCTGCCCGCGCTGCGCCTCGAGGTCGGCCTGGGCGAGCTCGACCTGCGAGAGGATCCGCGAGGCGTGGTCGGCGAGCAGCCGTCCGGCGTCGGTGAGCCGCACGCCGCGGCCGTGTTTGGCGAGCAGCTGCTGCCCGGTCTCCCGCTCCAGCTTGGCGAGCTGCTGCGAAACGGCGGACGTCGTCACGTGCAGCCCGTCCGCCGCGGCGCTGACGGATCCGTGGCGGGCGACGGCATTGAGGGTGCGCAGACGCTCCAGGTTCAACATGTAAGCAACCCTACGCGATGGATCCCACTTATATTTACTTGTTCTAAAGGCGAGTGCGCAGCCATTCTTATCGTCATGCGCACCACTGCCAGCTCCGGCTCCTCCGGCCCCTCGGCTCCAGCGGCTTCCCCCGCTCCCCCGGCTCCCCAGGCTCCCCCCGTTTCCGCCGCGCCCCCTCAGCGGGGCCGCCCCGCCGTGGACTGGAGGATCCGCTTCGGTGCGCTCGCCCTCATCTGGGGCTGCAGCTTCCTGTTCATCAAGCTCGGCACCGACGGCTTCCCGCCGCTGTACGTCTCCTTCGGCCGGATGTTCTTCGGCGCGGCGGTGCTGGTCACGATGCTGGCCGTGAAGCGGGAACGCCTGCCGCGCGCCGCACGCACCTGGGCGCACCTGGCCGTCGCGGCGGTCCTGCTCAACGCCCTGCCGTTCACGCTCTTCGCCTACGCCGAGCTGCGCATCCCCTCCACCCTCGCCGGTATCTGCAATGCCACGACCCCGCTGTGGGGCATGCTTCTTTCGCTCGTGGCGCTCTCCGAGGACCGGCCGACCCGGCGCCGGTTCGCGGGGCTGGCCATCGGCTTCGCCGGCGTACTGACCGTGCTCGGGGCCTGGCAGGGCTTCTCGGGGCAGGACGCCGCGGGCACGGTGATGGCCCTCGCCGCCTCCGCCAGCTACGCGGTCGGCTGGATCTACGTCCGGCGCACCCTGGCCGACACCGGCGACTCCAACCTGTCGAAGTCCGGCGCGCAGCTGCTGCTGGGCACGGCCCAGCTCGCTGTCGTCGCCCCGGTGTTCGCCCCGGTGCCGACCTCCTTCCCCGCCGTGCCGCTGCTGGCCGTCTTCGCCCTCGGGGCGCTGGGCACGGGACTGGCCTTCCTCGTGCAGTACGGGCTGGTCGCCGAGGTCGGGCCGACGACGGCGACCATGATCACCTACCTTGTCCCGGTCGTGGCGACCATCGCCGGTGTGGCCTTCCTCGGGGAGGCGCTCAGCTGGAACACCCCTGTGGGCGCCCTGATCGTGCTGGCCGGCGCCGCCCTCACCCAGAGCAAGGCCCAGAGCAAGGCCCGGAGCAGGAGCCGGAGCAAGGACGAGGAACACAGCAAGGCCTAGGAGCACCCCGGGCGGCGGGGGCCGTCAGCCGTAACGCCCCGCCGCCGTCAGTCGTAGCGCCCCGCCGCCGACGGGCGGGTCACGCCCGCCAGGGCGTCCGCCACCGGCTCTATCTCGTCGACGGTCAGACCCGAGACCGTCAGCCGCACCGCCGGCGGTGACGCGAGCCGGAACCGGGCCCCCGGCGCGACCGCCCACCCGGCGTGCAGAAGCCGGGCGACCGCCGCCGTCTCGTCGGGGACGGGCAGCCATACGTTCATCCCGCTGCGCCCGTGCGCCGCGATCCCCCGCTCGCACAGGGCCCGGACGAGCGGATCCCGGCGCCGCCCGTACGCACCGGCGACCCGCGCCGTGTCCACCGCGCCGCTGCGCCACAGGTGGACGACGGCGTCCTGAAGGATGTGACTGACCCAGCCGGGGCCCAGCCGCTGCCGGCCGCGCACCCGGTCCACGGTGACGGCGTCGCCCGTGAGCACCGCGAGCCGCAGGTCCGGCCCGTACGCCTTGGCCACGGACCGTACGACGACCCAGTGGTCGGTGCAGCCCGTCAGGGTGTTGAGCGGCAGATCGACGATGCCGTGGCCGTGGTCGTCCTCGATGAGCAGCGCCTGCGGATGGCCGGAGAGCACGGCGCGCAGCTCGCGCGCGCGGGCCTCGCCGACCACCGCCCCGGTGGGGTTCTGCGCCCGGCCGGTGACGACGACGGCCCGCGCTCCTTGCCGCAGCACCCGGTCCGCGGCCTCCGGCAGCGGGCCGTCGTCGTCGACGGGCAGCGGAACGGGCCGCAGACCGAGGGCCGGGACCAGGTCGAGGAGGCTGCCCCAGCCGGGGTCCTCGACCGCGACGGCGTCACCGGGCCGCAGGTGCACGGCGAGCACGCGCTCGATGGCGTCGAGCGCACCGGAGGTGACGGCGAGCGGCCCGCCGGGGACGCCGTCCGCGTCGAAGGCCGCTCTGGCGAACCGCTCCAGCTCGGTGTCGACGGCGGGGGCTCCGTAGAGCGCGGGCGCTTCGGCGGCGCGCGCGGCGGCAGCGGCGAGCGCTTCGCCCAGCGGGGGCAGCAGGGAGGGGTCGGGATTGCCCGCCGAGACGTCCCGGACACCCTCGGGGGCCTCGACGTGGATGAGCTCGCGGGGCGTGCTGGCCGGGCGGTGGCGCACACGGCTGCCGCGGCGCCCGGCCGTCTCGATCACCCCGCGCTCGCGCAGCGTGCGGTAGGCGGCGGCCACCGTATTGGGGTTGACCCCCAGCTCGACCGCCAATTCCCTCATGGGAGGCAGAAGTTCTCCCGGGGCGAGCTTCCCCGCGCCCACGGCGCGCTCCACGCTCGCGGAGATCTCTGCTGCGCGACGGCCTTCGATCCGATACTCTCCTAGCACAAAATAGATTATGCACTAGTGCAATGGAGTCCGCAATGACTGTTGCGCCCCCCGCCTCGTACGAGCAGACCGACCGGACCACCCCCACCCGCGTCCGCGAGCGCGCCTCGTACGACCGCGAGGTCGTGCACGCGATCCTCGACGCGGGCTACGTCTGCCACCTGGGCTTCGTGCGCGACGGGGCGCCGGTCGTCCTGCCCACGCTCTACGGGCGCATCGGCGAGCGCCTCTACGTGCACGGCTCGACGGGCTCGCGCCCGCTGCGCGGCGCGGGCCGGGCGGGGGACGCGGGCATGCCGGTGTGCGTGACAGTCACCCACGTCGACGCCCTCGTCCTCGCGCGCTCCGCCTTCCACCACTCCCTCAACTACCGCTCGGTCGTGGTGCACGGGACCGCCCGGCAGGTGACCGGGGAGCAGGAGAAGCGCGCGGCCCTCGACGCCCTGGTGGAGCAGGCCACGCCGGGCCGGTCGGCGGACTGCCGCCCGGCCTCGGCCAAGGAGCTCGCCGCCACGGCCGTGCTCCGCGTCGACCTCGCCGAGGTCTCCGCGAAGATCCGCACCGGGGGCGTCAACGACGAGGCCGAGGACCTGACCCTCCCCCACTGGAGCGGCATCGTCCCCGTGGCCCCCGCGTACGGCACACCCATACCCGACGAGCACCTCGCGCCCGGCACCCCCGTGCCCGGCTACGTCACCGCTCTCTGACCGGGATCCCCAGCGGGTCGCGAAGGCGGTCACCGAGCGGCTTCGCCGGTGCCGCCGTTCCTCCTCGTGCGGATGGGCAGCGCGCCTCAGCGGCGGCCAGCGCCGCCACGGCGCACAGCAGGACCGCCGTGCCGAGCGCGGTCGCGGCCGTGAGGCGCTCGCCCAGCAGGGCCACGGCGATGACCGCCGCCGTCACCGGCTCCAGCAGGGTGATCACCGACACCGTGGTGGCCCGCACGACCACGAGCCCCGCGAAGAACAGCCCGTAGGCCAGCGCCGTCGGCACCGTCACGAGATAGGCCCCCAGCGCCAGCGTGCGGCGCAGCTGCCCGTCCTGCGGCCACAGGCCCTCGGCGGCCGCCAGGGGCAGCAGGCACACGGCGCCGACCGCGAAGGAGGTCACGGTCGTGGTGAAAGGATCCGTGGCCCGCTTCTCGCGCTCCAGGATGCGCGCGTAGACGGTCACGACGGCGTATCCGGCGGCGGAGAGCAGCGCGAGCGCCACCCCCGCCGGGCGCACCGCGCCCGTGCCGTCGTTGCCGAGCATCAGCACGGCCAGTCCGGCGCACGCGCCGCCGACGGCCGTGACACCTCCGGCGCCGAGCCGTTCCCCCATGAACAGTCGGCCGCCGAGGGCGACGAGAACGGGCGAGGCGCCCAGGGTGACCACGGTGCCGACGGCGATCCCGGTCGCCTCCACCGCCGCGAAGTAGGCCGTCTGGAAGACCGTCAGGCCGATGCCCGTGACGAGGACGCGCGCCGTTCTGCGCGGCCACCTCTCGCGGGGCCGGACGGCGCGCTCGCGCGTACGGGCCGCGCGGCGCCGCATCAGGAACCGGGCGGCCAGCAGCAGGACGAGGCCGCCCGCCGTGCGCCAGAAGGTCAGCGCGGCCGGGCCGAGGCCGCTGCTGTCCATGAGGAGGTCGGCGGTGGCGCCCGTGGTCCCCCACGAGGTGGCCGCGACAGCCACGTAGAGCAGACCGCGCCCGACGGGCATGCCGTCTGCCGGGGCCGGTGCGGGCAAGGGGGCCGGACGGGCCGGAAGGTGCTCGGGCCGCCCGGTGGCCGGGCAGGACGAAGGAGCGGAACGGGGCATGACTGTTCTCCCGCGGAAGACGTGAAGTGATCGCTGGTCCGTCGTGCGGGCAGCGGCGATCCGCCCGGGGGCTCCACCCCGGGCCCGGTCTTCCGGGTGCGGCCGCCCGCGCTAGGCGGCGGGAGGCGGCAGAACGGTCTTGTGCATGATCGGCACCCTAGGCCGGGCGGGTTCCGGCGGGCAACTCCCCCTGGCCGCCGGCGTCCGCCGCCGAGCCCGCCGCCGCGGCCTCGCCCTGCGCCACCAGCGTCGCGGCGGCCTTCTTGGGTGTGGAGGACTGGGCGATGAAGGCGCCCACCAGCACCAGGGCGCCGCCGCCGATCTGCGGCAGCGAGAGGTGCTCGCCGAGCAGCACCCAGGCCAGCACCGTGGCGACCACCGCCTCCAGGCAGGCGACCACGCCCGCCACCTGCGGCGAGAGCCTGCGCACGGCGAGCACGCCGGTGCCGTAGGCGACCACCGTGGCGATCAGCACGACCCAGGCGAGGAGGAGGACGGCGGGCACCTCGGTCCCGCCGATCCCGGCGCTGCCGGCGAGGACGGACCAGTCCATGCCCCAGGGGCGGGCGACGACCGTGAGGACCACGGCGCCGATCAGCAGCCCGTAGGCGATGACACCGATGGGGTCGGCGGGCTCCTCGCCCTCGGTGCCGTGGTCGGACAGCACGAAGTAGCCGACCTGGCAGCAGGCTGCGCCGAGGGCCAGCATCAGGCCCACGGCGTCGAAGCTCATGCCCGACCAGACTTCGACGACGCACGCGAGTCCGGCGACGGCGAGCGCCACGCCCACGGCCGCCGCACGGCTGACCGGACGGCGCTGCACGAAGCGCACCCAGCCGAGCAGGAGCGCGGGGCCGAGGTATTCGACGAGCAGGGCCACGCCGACCGGGATCCGGGATATCGCACCGAAGTAGCACGCCTGGACGCCGGCGACGGCCAGCAGGCCGAAGCCGGCGAGGAGAGCGGGGCGCCGGGTGAGGAGGGCGCGGTGGCGCCAGGCGACCGGCAGCAGGACCAGGGCGGCGCCGGCCGCCCGCAGCCACACCACGTGGAGCGGGTCGAGACCCGCCTGGATCAGCGGCTTGGCCGCAACACCGGAACCGCCGAACGCGAGCGCGGAGGCCAGGGCGAGGCCCAGGCCTGCGCTTCTCTCCTGAGAGGCATGCATCGGGTCATCATGCCAGCAGATGACAGGAGCGTCACCCCCGGACACTCCTGACAGATTTCAGCCCCCGTCGCACCGGCGGATGGCCGCGCCCCCGGGCGCAACTCATGCGGAACCTGCGGGACTCACGAGGCGCCGAGCCGGGCGGCGAGCGCCTCCGTGTCCACTCCGGCCCGGCGCATGACCTCCGCCGCGCGGCACCGGTGGTCGAGGGCGAGCATCGCGAGGAGGTCCGTCCCCTCCGCCAGGGCATCACCCCGCGCGCTGGCCCGGGTGACCGCGCCGTCCATGGCGGCGGCCGCGGCGGGCGACCAGCCGGGCGCCCGGCAACCGAGGAGGACGGGCAGCGAGCCGGAGTCCTCGACGGTGCCGCTCCAGCGCAGCCCGTAGCCGATGGTGCGCTGGACGAGGTAGCCGAGCAGCCGTACGGACCGGCCGGGGCTCCCGCCGTCCACGGCGCGGCACACCTCGGGGTCCGACTCCATCAGGGTGTGGAGCAGGTGGGCGGTGTCGGTCTGCCGGTCGCCGTCCCGCACGGCGCGCCTGCGGGCACCCGCGACCGCCGCCGCCAGTCCGGCGCTGAACAGGCCCTCTCGGGCGACGTCGGTCGCCCCCGTATCTCCCACGCGGCTTTGCACCCTCCCACCCCATCAGTCACGAACCGCCGGGTCATCCCCGCGGGGAAGCATTCGCGCATCCCACGGGGGTTGGGTACGGGCCGCCGTTTCCTCCTCCTTGAGGAGGACGGAGGCGGATTCGTTCTCAGGGGTGTTCCCCTCCCGGGGCGTTCCCGGCGAGGCCGCGGGAACGGAACACCCCTGCTCCGCCGCGCAGTCGGCTCAGTCCTCGTCGGCGAGGATGAGGTAGAGCTTCTTGCGCGATTCGCCGATCACGGCCAGGGCCTTCTGCCGCTGCTCGGGGGTGCCGGACTTCCAGACCTGCCCGAAGGCCTCCAGCAGCCCGAAGCCCGCCTGCCGGGCCTCCTGCATCGCCTCCCAGTCGACGCCACGGCCGGCGTCCTCCCACGGGGCTTCGGGGCCGGCCTCGGCCTCGGCGCGACCCGCCTCGGTGAGGCTGAACAGCTTCTTGCCACCCTCGCTCGCGCTCTCGATCAGGCCCTCGTCCTCCAGCATCTGCAGCGTCGGATAGACCGACCCCGGGCTGGGCTTCCAGGCGCCGCCGCTGCGCTCGGCGATCTCCTGGATCATCTCGTAGCCGTGCATGGGGCGTTCCTTCAGCAGGGTCAGGATCGAGGCCCGCACG
>NZ_JBAMDC010000288.1:0-8405 GCF_036961605.1 Streptomyces sp. KLMMK | reverse complement strand
TTTTCCCCCCCCCCCCCCCCCCCCCCCCCCCCCCCCCCCCCCCCCCACCCCGCGCGATATCGCGGCTCCCGAACCGGGCCGGGGGACTGCGCTGCGGTCGGTCGAGCTCTGGGTGTGCTGTGGGTGTTGCTGTACGGGTGGTGCTGTGGTGCGGTGATGCGGCGGTGCGGTGATGCATTGGTGGTGCGATGTGCTGTGTCGCGCCGTTCTCCGGGCGGTCAGCGGTGCGGCCGGCGGATTCGGCGGCGTCGGCTCAGGACGCGCCTGCCCGGGCCATCACGGCCGTCCCCTGGGCCACCTGCTGCCCGGACGCCGTACCCCGGACCGACGTACGCCGCCCCGAGCCGCCGGCGCCGTGGGCGCCCGCGCCGGAACCGGCAGCCGCCGGGGCCCGCCGCGGCTGCGCCGCGACGCCGTTCTGCACGTCCATCACGGCGTGCGCCACGAGCCCGCCCATGGGGTCGTGCCTGATCAGATCCCGCAGCCGGGAACGGGAGGACCGCCCCTCGTTGCCCGGGTAGAGGTGCTTGCCGAGACCCACCGCGTGGGCCAGGGCGGCGAGCGCCGCGGTCCGCGGGTCCGGCGGGACGCCGGTGCGGATCGCGCTGTCCAGTCGGGCCCTGATCTCCCGGCTGATCGCGGTGTCCGTCGCCTGATAGCGCGTCGTCGGCAGCACCCCGCACATCTGGCCCGCCACGGCATGCACCATGCCGCACCGCTCCAGGTGCGTGAGATACGTCTGGCGCAGCCCCAGCCGGGGCCCGCCGATCCAGTGGACGGCGCGGACCGGACTGCCGCGGCGGCGCAGCAGTTCGAGCGCGGTGTCCAGCGTCGGATCTCCTGTCGGCCGCGGCATCACCACGGCGATACGATCCCCGTCTGGGGCTATCCGTCCAGCCAGAGCCAGCTCCACTAGCTGTGCCCCGGCGAGACCCAGGTCGAGCGACTGCGGCTGCGCCGTGGTTCCCGTGGCCGGGTCCAAAGCGAGCAGCAGAAGCTCCTCCGGAATTGTTCTGCGGCTCCTGCCCATCCATGCCTCCCCGCGTGGATGACTGACAGGGTGACCCCTCTCACATTGGTCTGTCGAGAGTGCGTGGTGGCTTCGGGTGGGAACCGGTAGGTATGTCGTCTCGTCTAGCACGACGGTGAGGCCGGTCGATCCCTTCAAGCGGTGCGGTTGCGCGGTGACGGGGCTGCCGCACAGGACACTGGTAAGCGTTTGAGAAGGTTCGGCCTGCGGGGTGGGGAGCACCCCGCGGTGGCGTATCGCGTGGGAATTCGAGGAGGCATCGGTGGCGGGCGAGTCCCCCGGCAAGTCGGAGCAGCGGAAGTCGTCGGGGGAGACGGCTGGCGGCGAGCTCGACCCGCGACTCGGGGTTTTCCGGGAAACTTCCGGAAAGCCGTCCGGGAAAGCTGACGCGCCCGAGAGCGCGGATGCCGCGGATGCCGCCGAAGGCGGCCGTGAAGAAGTGTCCCCGGCGTCCGGTGAGGCCGATGCGGATGCAAAGGCCGAGACCTCTGCGGAGGGCTCGGCGAAGACCGGGTCCGCTGCCGGGGGCCGCGCGGCGGCCGGCGGTGACGCCCGCCTGAAGGCCGCTGTGGCGGCGTGGGTGGCCGGTACGGACGAGGAAGAGGCCGAAGGGGGCTCCGAGGCCTCCGACGGCCCGGGGAAGGCCTCCAAGGCCCCTGCCGCGGACGAGGCCGGCGAGGCCGGCGTGAACGGGGCCCCGTCGGGCAAGGGCAAGGCCGAGGCCGGGGCCGCTGCCGAGGACCCCGAGCCCGTCGACCGGGCGACGGCCGTCTTCCGTACGGTCCGGCCGAAGGCCGACGCCTCTTCCGGCGACGGTGACGGTGACGGTGACGGCAAGGCTGCGAAGTCCGCGAAGCCCGCCTCCGGCGAGGACGAGGACAAGGACGCCTCCTCCGCGGGCCGCCCCGCGAACGGCGCCCCGTCCGGCAACGACAAGCCCCAGAGCAAGGACAAGGGCAAGGACTCCGCGCCCGCCGACCAGGCCACGGCTGTCTTCGGTGCGGTCCGGCCCAAGGCCGGCGCCTCCGGTGCAGGCGCCCCGGTCGCTGCCGAGCGTTCTGCCGACGGCGCCCCGTCCGGCAACGACAAGCCCCAGAGCAAGGACAAGGGCAAGGACTCCGCGCCCGCCGACCAGGCCACCGCCGTCTTCCGTACGGTCCGGCCCAAGGCCGACGGGGTGTCCGGTGACGCCCCCGGTGCCGCGAAGGCCCCGGCCGCCGACAACCAGGACGGCGGGTCCGACAATCAGGCGACCGCCCTGCTCAAGGCCCCCGTCATCGGCGAGCCCGGCCGCAAGGACGGCGCTGCCAAGGGTGAGGACTCCGACTCCGAGCGCACCAGCCAGTTCGTGCCGCTGAAGTCGCTCGACGAGGCTGCCGCCAAGCCGGCCACCCCGGCCAAGACTCCCGCCAAGGCTCCGGCAAAGGCTCCCGCCAAGGACGCCCCCAAGGCTCCGGCCAGGCCCGCCCCGGCCAAGGACGCCGCCAAGGCGCCCGCCAAGGTCCCCGCGCCCGCGCCCGCCCCGGGCAAGCCCGCCATCCCGGTCAGCGTCACCCCGCCCGCCCCCTCCGAGCGGACGCAGCAGCAGCCGTTCCCCCCGGGGCCGGGCGGCGGCGGCCCCACGGTCCCCCCGGCGGCGGGACAGCCCGCGGCGCCGCTGGACCTGCTCGCCCAGCTGACCAACACGCCTCCGCCTCCGGAGACGCCCACCCGTACGATCCTGCGCCGGGTGAAGATCTGGACGCCGCTGGTCGTGCTGCTGGCGATCATCTTCTGCGTGGTGCAGGCGTTCCGCCCGCTGCCGGAGCCGAAGCTGGTGCTCACGGCGAAGAAGACGTTCACGTTCGACGGCGACAAGGCGCAGATGACGTGGCCGGCGACCGGCCAGGCGTACGTCGAGGTGGATGGCCTGGGCGCGCTGGGCGAGTCCGGCGAGGAGAAGCCCGTCCCGATCGCGAGCGTCACCAAGGTGATGACCGCGTACATCACCCTTCGCGACCACCCGATGAAGAAGGGTGACAAGAAGGGCGCGCTGATGACCGTCGACGCCAAGGCGGTGAGCGACTACCAGAAGGGCAAGCCCGAGGGCGAGTCCCTGGTCCGGGTGACCGAGGGCCAGAAGCTCTCGGAGTACGAGGCGCTGGAAGCGCTGATGCTGCCGTCGGCGAACAACATCGCCAAGCTGCTGGCGCGCTGGGACGCCGGTTCCGAGGAGGCGTTCGTCAAGAAGATGAACGACACCGCCAAGGACCTGGGCATGGTGAACACGACGTTCACCGACCCGAGCGGCTTCGACGCGACGACGAAGAGCACCGCGAAGGACCTGGTCAAGCTGGGCAAGAAGGCCATGGCGGACCCGGTCTTCAAGGAGATCTCGGGGCTGACGGAGTACATCGACAGCAACGGCGAGAAGCAGAAGAACTTCAACCCGATCGTTCCGCTGTACGGCACCGGCATCAAGACCGGTACGACCACCGCGGCCGGCGGCAACCTGCTCTTCGCCGCGGAGAAGAAGATCGGCGGCACCACGCAGCTGATCATCGGAGCGGTGCTGGCGCAGCACAAGACGCCGATCATCGACTCGGTGGTCGCGGCGACCAAGGACGCGATCGAGTCCGCGAAGAAGGCGCTCGAGGCGAAGACGGTCGTGAAGAAGGGCGACGTCGTGGGCGCCGTGGACGACGGTCTCGGCGGCCGCACCCCGGTCGTGGCGACCAAGGACGTCACGGCCGTCGGCTGGGCGGGCCTGTCCGTCGGCCTGGCGGTCAACGACGGCGGCCACAAGCTGCCGCACGCGGCGAAGTCCGGTGCCGAGGTCGGCATGCTGACCGTGGGCAGCGGCCCGGGCCAGGTCCGGGTGCCGGTGGCGCTGAAGGCGCCGCTGGCCGAGCCGGGCTTCGGCGCGAAGCTCACGCGCCTCGGCTGAGGTGCGCGGGGGCGGCGGTCGCCGTCCCTGCCGGGCCCTCGCGGCGTGCTAGCGTCGCGAGGGTTTGAGCACGGCCGCGCGCCGTGCCGCTACCCGCGGAACCGGGGCAGCGCGACGATGGGGGAAGACCTCCGGGGGAAGACGGGGAGAACTGCAGTGACCACCGTGGACCCGGCACGGGCCGGCAAGCCCGACGAGCCGGGTGAGCAGGACGGGCGGGATGCCGTCTTCCCAGGAGCCCCGCAGCCTTCCGGCGGCGCGGGCCTGCGCGGGCGGCTGAGGCGCGCGGGCCGCGCGGCGGCCGGCCGCCCCGTCCTGACCACCCTGTGTGTGGCGGCGGCGCTGCACGTGCTCTGGGTGTACGTGTTCGCGAACAGCGGCGGCGACCTGGCCGCCCAGGACGCGTGGGCCGAGTTCGTGGGCCAGCACCCCGACTCGGCGTACAACCTCGCCTGGTACGGCGGCATGCACCCCGTCTCGTACAGCGTGATCTCGCCGTACCTGATGGCCAGCATCGGCGTCCGCACCACGATGATGATCGCGGGCACGCTCTCGGCGGGCCTGATCGCCCTGCTGCTCGTGCGCAGCCGGGTCGTGCGCCGGCCGCTCGTGGCGGCCTTGTACGGCACCTTCGCGCTGACCTGCAACGCGATATCCGGCCGGGTCACCTTCGGGCTCGGCACGATGTTCGGCCTGGCGGCCGTCGCCGTGATCTTCGCGTGGCCGATGCGCTGGCGCTCGGAGGGCAAGTACCGCTGGGGCCGGGCGGGCCTGGCCGCGCTGGCGGCCGCGCTGGCGACGGCGTCGAGCCCGGTGGCCGGCCTGTTCGTGGGCTTCGTCGCGGCCGCCCTGTGGCTCGGCAAGCGGCGCCCGGCGGCGTACGCGCTGGGTGTCTCCCCGGCCGTGGTCGTGGGTCTGTCGGCGTGGCTGTTCCCGTTCTCGGGCCACCAGCCGATGGCCTTCGCCTCGGCGATCCTGCCGCTGCTGAGCGGCCTCTTCGGGGTGCTGTTCGTCCCCAAGGAGTGGCGCACGGTCCGGATGGCCTCGGCGCTCTACGTCCTGGCCGTCCTGCTGGTCTGGCTCATCCCGTCCCAGATCGGCACGAACGTCTCCCGGCTCGGCATGATCTTCGGTGGGACGGTGCTGGTCGCGGCCCTGCCGGAGCTGAAGGTGCCGCGGCCGGCGGAGCTGCTCAGGAGCGGCCTGCGCTGGACGGCGCTCATCCTGGCCCTGGTCACGTGCACGTCGTGGCAGCTGGCCAACGCCATCGGCGACATCATCCACACCACGCCCGCCGCTTCCTGGGCGCGCGAGCTCGCGCCCCTGGTGAACCGGCTGCAGCAGACCGACACGGCGCGGGGCCGGGTCGAGGTCGTGCCCGCCCGCAGCCACCGCGAGTCCTCGGCCCTCACTCCGTACGTGAACCTCGCCCGCGGCTGGAACCGGCAGGCCGACCGCGAGCGCAACCCGCTCTTCTACGAGCCCGGCCTGCTCACCTCCTCCAGCTACCGCGCCTGGCTCGACCGCTGGGCCGTGCACTACGTGGTGCTGCCCACCGACGAGCCGGACCCCGCGGCCGTCGACGAGGCCAAGCTCGTCGCCAAGGGCCAGCCCTACCTGCGCCAGGTGTGGTCGGACGACAACTGGCGGCTGTACGAGGTCGAGGCGCCGACGCCCCTCGCCGACCCCCCGGCGGTCGTGGAGCGCACGGACGCGGAGGGCCTCACGATCCGGGTGGACAAGCCGGGCCCGGTCCTCATCCGCATCCCGCACTCCCCGTGGCTGGGCCTGGTCGACGAGAACGGCAAGGACGTCAAGCCGCCGAAGGCGGGGCCGCGCGGCGAGCCGCCGGTCAACGTCAACGGCTGCCTGTCCAAGGAGGTCCAGGAGGCCCGCGAGGACCGGCCGGAGGACAGCTGGACGGTGCTGAACGCGCCGAAGCCGGGCACGTACCACATCGTGGCGCGCTACAAGCTGCCGCGCGGCACGGGCTGCCCGGACAACCTGGCGAAGTAACCCCGCCGGGAAGCAGCCCCGCCGGAAACCTCCGGACGCTTCCCGGCGCCTCCGGGTCACTCGCAGACGCGCGGCGGTGACCCGGCGGCCCGCGGCGGGGCCTTGAGGTCCTTCTGCACGCTGTCCAGATAGCCCAGCACCTTCTGCTGCCGCTCCGGGCCGGGGTCGCCGAGGTAGTCCAGGACGCCGTGCTGGAAGGCGAAGCGCATCCGGAGCGGCATGACGTCCGAGGCGTCCAGGCACTTGGGCCGCTGCCGGTCACGGAGGGCCTTGCCGATGGCGTCGTTGACGCGCTCGGAGGGTCCGGGCTGCGGCGCGTTCGCGGTGACGAAGAAGGGCCGGCCGGGGTTGCCCGGGTCCTTCGCGGCCTTGCCCGCCGCCCCCTGCTGCCCGCCCGTGCCGGGTCCGGGCGGTGCCTCGGCCCACGCCCGCTGGCCCTGCGGGGAGGCCAGGAAGCGCATCAGGTCCCGGGCCGCCGCGCTCTTCCCGAAGAGCGTCGCGAAGTCCGCCGACACCTCGGAGGAGGCGGGCCGGCGGGCGATGCCGGGGAGCACCTCCCGCGTGGGCACGAAGGCCGCGCGGCGGGTGTAGTCGGAGTCGCGGATGAACGAGCCCTGGTGCTGCAGGGCGCACGGCGAGGAGAAGATGCTCTTCGCGAAGTCCTGGCTCAGGGCGGCCGTGGCCGGTCCCCGGTCGAAGATCCCCCCGAACGTCCGCCAGGCGTCGGCCACCGCCCCGCGCGACCACTCCAGCTCGCCCCGGGCCCACTGCTCGTAGACCTCCTTGCCGCTCTGCTGCAGCAGGATGTCCTCGATCCAGTCGGTGCCCGGCCAGCCGGACGTGGCGTCGCCGCCCATGCCCGCGCACCACCGGCCGCCGCGGGCCGCGAGCGTGCGCAGGTCCTGCCGGCGGGCGGGGTCGTACCAGACGACGCTCTTCAGGTCGGCCTTGACCGCGATGGCGTAGACCTTGCCCCCGATCGCGGGGGCCCACAGCGGCCCGTACCCGTCCAGGGCGTCCCCGAGGACCGGGGCGAGCTCCCGCGGCGGGGTCTCCGAGCCGATGTACTCGCGCACTTCGCCGAGGCTCGGCAGGATCGCGACGTCCGGTGCGGTGCCCGCGTTCAGCCGGGAGAGCAGCACCTCGCGCAGGGCCGTGGTGCCCTGGTAGTCGACGTCGACGTGGTACTTCGCGGAGTACGCGTCGAGCACCTGGCGGAAGCGCGTCTCCTCGGTGTCCGTCCACGGGGCGAGGACGGTGATGCGCCCGTGGTGCTCGCCGCGTGCGTCGCCCGTGCCGACCGCGGAGAACAGCACCAGCCACAGGGCCAGCAGGACGGTCGCGGCCTCGAAGGAACGTATCCGCCGGCCGAGGCTCTGCGGGACCCGGGCGAAGCGGTACTCCTCGATGCGGGGCTGGAGGCCGAGGACGGTCAGGGCGGCGACGACGACGGCCGCCATGAGGATCCAGGCGGGGACGGCGGTCAGCCAGTGGGTGTCCTGCATGTGGCCGCGCACGGTCTCCGGGACGCTGCCGGAGACGTCGCCGCCGCCCGCCGCGCGGTAGGCCCGGCCGAGGTCGTCCTGGAGCTGCAGGGCGGCGGTCAGGAGCAGCGGTACGAGCCCCGCCAGCAGCAGGGTGGCCCCCGCGAGGGGGCCGTTGAACCGGCGGCGGAAGCGGCGCCGGAGGAAGAGCTGGGTGTCGACGAGCAGCCAGGCCAGCGCGCACCACAGCAGGACCGCCGCGCCCCAGGCGAGCTTCAGCAGCCAGCCGGCCGACGTCTGCGACTTCAGCACGGCCGCCTGCCGGTCCTGGACGCCCGCGAGCCGGGCGATGATGCCGCTCTTCTTGCGGTTCAGCGTGCTGTCGGCGTAGTGCAGGTAGGCGTCGCGCAGCTTCTCGTCGGCCTGGCTGCGGGCGGCCTGCCCGACGAGGTAGTCGTACGAGGAGAGCTGGCCGGCCACGGTGCTCAGGGCGCTCTGGCCGGCGGATCCCGCGACGGTGGTGGCGGAGGCCTTCTCCAGGCTCCTGAAGGCGGCGTTGATCTTCGCGCGGTAGTCCTCGCCGGTGCCCTCCGTGGCGGCGGCCGGGCTGTGCAGGGCGGCCGTCGCTGCCTTCAGCGAGTCCTGGAGAGCCTTCTCCGTCGCGGCGACGTGGCCCATCGCCGGCACGGTGCGGTCCGGCACCTGGGCGGCGTCCCGGCTCACCCCGTAGTACGCCGCCAGGAGGGCGCCGCAGGCGAGCACGGTCGCCACCAGCAGGGCGGCCGTCCGGCGTATCAGCCAGGGTCTGGTGTCCGCGGGGGTGGTCATGCGGCCGGCTCCGGCGGCTCGTGCTCCGGCCGTTCGTGCTCCGCCCGCCGGTGCCGCTCCGGCGGTGCGGGGTCCGCGAGGCGGTACCGGCACTGGGAGCAGACCTGCGCCGTACCGGGGG
>NZ_JBAMDC010000287.1:0-8473 GCF_036961605.1 Streptomyces sp. KLMMK | reverse complement strand
GCGCGGCGGCTCTCACCTGCACGAGGGCCGGTGCGGAGCCGCCGTACGGCGCCGAGCTGTCGTCATGACCTCCGCCCGGGAGGGCGAGGTCACGCCTTCCGGGCGGCGGCCTTCTTGGCCGGCGCCTTCTTGGCGGCGGTCGTCCTGGCCGCGGCCGTCTTGGCGGCGGTCTTCTTCCGCGCCTTCGGTGCGGGGACCGCGGGCGCATCGCTCACCCGGTCCCCCAGCAGCTCCCGCAGGAACTTGCCGGTGTGGCTGGACGGCACGGACGCGACCTCCTCGGGCGTGCCCTCGGCGATGACCAGGCCGCCGCCGCTGCCGCCCTCGGGGCCCATGTCCACGACCCAGTCGGCGGTCTTGATCACGTCGAGGTTGTGCTCGATGACGATGACGCTGTTGCCCTTGTCGACCAGGCCGGCCAGCACCGAGATGAGCTTGTTGATGTCCTCGAAGTGCAGGCCGGTGGTGGGCTCGTCCAGGACGTAGACCGTGCGGCCCGTGGAGCGCTTCTGCAGCTCGCTGGCGAGCTTCACGCGCTGGGCCTCGCCGCCGGAGAGCGTCGGCGCGGACTGCCCGAGGCGGACGTAGCCGAGGCCGACCTCGTGGAGCGTGCGCAGGTGGCGGGCGATGGTGGGCACGGCCTCGAAGAAGGAGAGCGCCTCCTCGATGGGCATGTCCAGCACCTCGGCGATGGACTTGCCCTTGTAGTGCACCTCCAGGGTCTCCCGGTTGTAGCGCGCACCGTGGCAGACCTCGCACGGCACGTACACGTCCGGCAGGAAGTTCATCTCGATCTTGATGGTGCCGTCGCCGGAGCAGTTCTCGCAGCGGCCGCCCTTGACGTTGAAGGAGAAGCGGCCGGGCAGATAGCCGCGGACCTTGGCCTCCATCGTCTCCGCGAAGAGCTTGCGGACGTGGTCGAAGACGCCGGTGTACGTGGCCGGGTTGGAGCGCGGGGTGCGGCCGATGGGCGACTGGTCGACGTGGACGACCTTGTCGACCAGGTCGTCGCCGTCGACGCGCGTGTGGCGGCCGGGCACGGCCCGGGCGCCGTTGAGCTCGCGGGCGAGGTGCGTGTACAGGATGTCGTTGACCAGGGTCGACTTGCCGGAGCCGGAGACGCCGGTGACGGCCGTGAGCACGCCGAGCGGGAAGGAGACGTCGATGTCCCGCAGGTTGTTCTCGCGGGCGCCGCGGACGGTGATCCGGCGCTCGGGGTCGACGGGCCGGCGGATGTCCGGTATGGCGATGGCCTTCTTGCCGGAGAGGTAGTGCCCGGTCATCGACTCCTTGTTGCGCAGGAGCTCCTTCAAGGGCCCGCTGTGCACGACCTTGCCGCCGTGCTCGCCGGCGCCGGGGCCGATGTCCACGACCCAGTCGGCGACCTTGATGGTGTCCTCGTCGTGCTCGACGACGATGAGGGTGTTGCCCATGTCGCGCAGGCGGACGAGGGTCTCGATGAGGCGGTGGTTGTCGCGCTGGTGGAGGCCGATGGAGGGCTCGTCCAGCACGTAGAGCACGCCGACGAGGCCGGAGCCGATCTGCGTGGCGAGGCGGATCCGCTGGGCCTCGCCGCCGGAGAGGGTGCCCGCGGCGCGATTGAGCGAGAGGTAGTCCAGGCCGACGTCGACGAGGAACTTCAGGCGCTCGTTGACCTCCTTGAGGACCCGCTCGGCGATCTTCTTCTCGCGGCCGGTGAGGGTCATGTCCCGCAGGAAGTCGGCGCATTCGCTGATCGACATCGCGGAGACCTCCGCGATGGACCGGCCCTGGACGGTGACGGCGAGCACGATCGGCTTCAGGCGCGTGCCCTCGCAGGTGGGGCAGTTCACCTCGCGCATGTAGCCCTCGAAGCGCTCGCGGCTGGCGTCGCTCTCGGCCTCGGAGTGGCGCCGCTTGACGAAGGGCACCGCGCCCTCGAAGGCGGTGGTGTACGCGCGCTCGCGCCCGTAGCGGTTGCGGTAGCGCACCTCGATCTGCGTCTTGTGGCCGCCCAGCAGGGCCTTCTTGGCGCGCGCGGGCAGGCCGGCCCAGGGGATGTCCGTGCGGAAGCCGAGGGCGTCGGCGAGGGCGCCGACCAAGCGGCTGAAGTAGTCCTTGGTGTGGCCGTGCGACCAGGGGCTGATCGCGCCCTCGTCCAGGGACTTCTCCGGGTCCGGGACGATCAGCTCGGGGTCGACCTCCATGCGGGTGCCGATGCCGGTGCACTCCGGGCAGGCGCCGAAGGGCGAGTTGAAGGAGAACGAGCGGGGCTCCAGCTCCTCGAACGACAGGTCGTCGTAGGGGCAGTAGAGGTGCTCGGAGTACATCCGCTCGCGCTCGGGGTCGTCCTCGGGGAGGTCGACGAAGTCGAGGATGACCATGCCGCCGGCAAGGCCCAGGGCGGTCTCGACCGAGTCGGTCAGCCGGCGCTTGGCGCTGTCCTTGACGGTGAGGCGGTCGACGACCACCTCGATGGTGTGCTTCTCCTGCTTCTTGAGCTTGGGCGGGTCGGAGAGCTGGATGGTCTCGCCGTCCACCCGGGCCCGGCTGTAGCCCTTGGTCTGCAGGTCGGAGAAGAGGTCGGCGAACTCGCCCTTGCGCTCGCGCACCAGCGGCGAGAGCACCTGGAAGCGGCTGCCCTCGGGGAGCTCCAGCACCTTGTCCACGATCGCCTGCGGCGACTGGCGGGTGATGGGGCGGCTGCACTCGGGGCAGTGCGGCTTGCCGATGCGGGCGAAGAGCAGCCGGAGGTAGTCGTAGACCTCGGTGATCGTGCCGACTGTCGAGCGCGGGTTGCGCGAGGTCGACTTCTGGTCGATGGAGACGGCCGGGGACAGGCCCTCGATGAAGTCCACATCGGGCTTGTCCATCTGCCCGAGGAACTGCCGGGCGTAGGAGGAGAGCGACTCGACGTAGCGGCGCTGCCCCTCGGCGAAGATCGTGTCGAACGCGAGGGACGACTTGCCCGAGCCGGAGAGCCCCGTGAAGACGATGAGGGAGTCGCGGGGGAGGTCGAGCGAGACGTTCTTGAGGTTGTGCTCGCGAGCGCCACGGACGATGAGACGGTCAGCCACGCCGGTCGGCACCTTTCTTGAGAACGAAGAAGGGGGTGGTTCTTGAGAGTGGTTCTTGGGAGCGATGGGGCGCGCACCCCCGACCCAGGGTATGGGGGTCGCCGCGCGGATGTCGGATCCGATGCCTCATCGAGCCTATAGCACGCACATTCGATTTACGGCCGGAGCCGGACACCTTCACCCGGACGAGTGGCGGCGCTATCGTCGGCCGCATGATCGACCACGTGCGCGACCTGGCCTCTGTACACGAAGCGACCGAGCGGTTCCTGAGCGCGGCCGGCGCCCTCGACGCCGCCGCCGTGACCGCCCCGTCCCGGCTCCCGGGCTGGACCCGCGGGCACGTGATGGCGCACGTCGCGCGCAACGCGGACGCCCTCGTCAACGTCCTGGCCGGCCGTCCGATGTACGCGACCGCCGAGGCCCGTGACGAGGACATCGAGAAGGGCGCGGGCCGCTCCCCGGCGGAGCACCTCGCCGACCTGCGCGACAGCGCCGAGCGCCTGCGGGCCCAGGCCGCCGTCCCCGCCGACTGGGGCCGCACGATCACCATGCGCAACGGCGTGACCGACAAGGCCGCCCGCGTCCCCTTCCGCCGCTGGATCGAGCTCGAACTGCACCTCGTCGACCTGGGCGTCGGCTACGAGCTACAGGACCTGCCGGAGGAGTTCACCGGGCGGGAGATCGGGTTCCTCGCCGAACGCTGGTCGACCCGGCCCGGGATCCCCGCCGTCACGGTCGTCGCCGACGACGGCAGGCGCTGGCACACGGGCGGCACCGCCGAGGGCGCCCCGGTCACCGTCAGCGGCCGGCCCGCCGACCTCCTGGGCTGGCTCGCGGGCCGGGGCGACAAGGGAGCATCGCTCGACACCGCGGGCGCCCCGCTCCCCGCCCTCCCCCCGCTGTGAACGGCCCGAAGGAATAAGCTGGGTTCATGACGTACAGCGGAGCGGTGAAGGTCGGCGGGCCGGCGGACGTGCACGAGCTGACCGACCTGATGATCTCGAAAGTCGCGGTCGGCCCGATGGACAACAACGCCTATCTGCTGCGCTGCCGCGCGACGGACGAGCAGTTGCTGATCGACGCCGCCGCCGAGCCGCACACCCTGCTCTCCCTGATCGGGGACAGCGGCATCGCCTCCGTGGTCACCACACACCGGCACGGCGACCACTGGGGAGCCCTGCAGGAGGTGGCCGACGCCACCGGCGCGACCACGTACGCGGGCCGGGAGGATGTCGAAGGCATCCCCGTGCCGACCGCCGTGCCCGTGGCCGACGGCGACGTCATCCGCGTGGGCCGCGTGGAGCTGACCGCACGGCATCTGGTGGGGCACACCCCGGGCAGCATCGCGCTGGTCTACGACGACCCGCACGGTCACCCGCATGTGTTCACCGGCGACTGCCTGTTCCCGGGCGGCGTGGGCAACACCCATGACGACCCCAAGGCCTTCGCGAGCCTCCTCCACGACGTGGAGACGAAGCTCTTCGGGCAGCTCCCGGACGAGACGTGGGTCTACCCGGGCCACGGCGCGGATACCACGCTGGGCGCCGAGCGCCCCCACCTCGCCGAATGGCGCGAACGCGGCTGGTGACACTCCCCCGCACCGGAATCCTCCGGGCATGCAGTGAGGCCGTCCATCCAAATCACTCCGGATGCGGCGGCCTCATTCCTTAAGGTACTCCTCCCCGAGCCGGATCGCCATACCTACGCAAATCCGGACGAAAAATATTCTGCGGCCTTCCCGGTCCCACGCGCCCCCCGCCGCGCCCCCGCACGCCCGTTGCCTCCCTGCCGACTGGCTGTTGGGCAGTACATGCAACCGCACAGCACCCCGCCCCCTCGCCGGCCGTCCATGCCGCGCCTGGCGCTCGCCGCCATGACCGGCACCGCCATCGAGTTCTACGACTTCTACGTCTACGGCACCGCAGCGGCCCTCGTCCTCGGACCGCTGTACTTCCCCACCGTCTCCCCGCTGCTCGGCACCCTCGCCGCCTTCGGCACCTTCGGGGTCGGCTTCCTCGCCCGCCCGCTGGGCGCGGTGATCTTCGGTCACATCGGCGACCGGCACGGGCGGCGGCCCGTCCTCATGGCCTCCCTGCTGCTGACGGGCCTGGCCACGGTCGCCGTGGGGCTCGTGCCCACCTACGACAGCATCGGCATCGCCGCACCGCTGCTCCTGCTCGCCCTGCGGTTCGCGCAGGGGCTGGGGCTCGGCGGGGAGTGGGGCGGGGCGGTGCTGCTGACCGGGGAGCACGCCCCGGCGCACCGGCGCGCCCTGTGGACCAGCTTCCCGCAGCTCGGCGCTCCGGTGGGGTTCCTGCTGGCCAACGGCCTCGCCCTGGCGCTGTCGGCGGGGCTCTCCGAGGCGGACTACCTAGCCTGGGGCTGGCGGGTGCCGTTCTGGGGCGCGGGCCTCATGGCGGCGGCCGGCCTGCTGCTGCGCTCCCGGCTCCCGGAGACGCCGCAGTTCCGCGCGATGGAGGCCACGGACACCCGGGCCGCCCTGCCCTTCGCCGAGCTCCTGCGCGGCCACTGGCGGCCGGTCCTGCTGACCGCGGGCGGGCTCTCCCTCGTCTACGCCGTCCACTACGCGATCAGCACGTGGGCCCTGGCCTACGGCACCGAGCAGCTGGAGGTCGGCCGCACGGTCATGCTCGGCTGCATCATGGCGGGCGTCGTCGTCTCCAGCCTGCTCATCCCGCTCTTCGCCGTGCTGGGCGACCGCTACGGGCGGCGTTCCCTGTGCCTGGCCGGCAGCGCCGGCCTGGGCCTGTGGATGACCCCGCTGATGGGCCTGCTGCACACCGGGCGGCCCGCCTGGATGCTGCTGGGCTTCGCGGTGGCGGCGGTGCCCTTCGCGGCGGTGGTCGGCGTCGTGGCCGCCTATCTCCCGGAGCTGTTCGAGACCCGGGTGCGCTGCACGGGGGCAGCGTTCGGCTACAACCTGGCCGGAGTGGTGGGCGGCGGGCTCACCCCGGTCGCGGCGACGGCGCTGGCGCAGGGCTCCGGCCCGCCCTGGGCGGTCGCCGGCTACCTCGTGGCCGTCGCCCTCGTCAGCCTGGGCTGCTTCGCCCTGCTGCCCGAGACCCGGCCGGCCGCGGCGCCCGGAACCGCGGCGGAGGCCGCCCCCGCCTGAGCGGGAACGGCCTCCGGTGAAGCGCGGGCGGCAGGGGCGGGGCCTGCGTCAGACGCGGACCTCGTCCTTGCCCTCCAGGGCACCCTCGGTCTCCGCGGCGACCGCGGCCTCCGCAGCGGCTTCCTGCTCCTGCTTGCGGGAGGCGCGGAGGCTGGTGATCGTGGTGACGACCAGCACCGCACAGATCACGCCGAGGGACACCGGGATGCTGATCTCGGGGACGCCCACGCCGTTCTCGTGGAGGGCGTGCAGGACAAGCTTGACGCCGATGAAGCCCAGGATGACCGACAGGCCGTACGAGAGGTGGACGAGCTTCTTCAGCAGTCCGCCGATCAGGAAGTACAGCTGGCGCAGGCCCATGAGGGCGAAGGCGTTGGCCGTGAAGACGATGTACGGGTCCTGGGTGAGGCCGAAGATCGCGGGGATCGAGTCCAGGGCGAAGAGGACGTCGGTGGTGCCGATCGCCAGCATGACGATCAGCATCGGCGTCATCAGACGCTTGCCGTTCTCCACGATGAAGAGCTTGGTGCCGTGGTAGCGGTCCGTGGAGGGGAAGCGCTTCTCCACCAGCTTGAGGAAACGATTCTCCTCGAACTCCTCGTCCTCCTCGTCGGCGCGCGCCTCCTGGATGAGCTTCCAGGCCGTCCAGATGAGGAAGGCGCCGAAGATGTAGAAGACCCAGGAGAAGTTGGCGATGATCGCCGCGCCCGCGCCGATGAACCCGGCCCGCAGGACCAGGGCGATGAGCACGCCGACCATCAGGACGCGCTGCTGATATATCGGCGGGACCGCGAACTTCGCCATGATCAGGACGAAGACGAAGAGGTTGTCGACGCTGAGCGACTTCTCGGTGATGAAGCCCGCGAAGAACTCGCCGGCCGGCTGACCGCCGCCGAAGAGCAGCAGGCCGAGGCCGAAGAGGCCGGCGAGGGCGACCCAGACCGCCGTCCACACCCCGGCTTCCTTCAGGGAGACCTCGTGCGGCTTGCGGCCTCCGATGAAGAAGTCGGCGGCGACGAGGGCGCACAGACCGAGAATGGTCAGCACCCACAGGGTCAGGGAGACGTCCACTGTTCCTCCGGTACGTCGTACGGGCGTACGGCAGTCTCCAGAACGGTACAGGAAGACCCATGAAAGAGTAAAGAAAGACCAAAAACCCCAGCTCAGCAGCCCTTTACCTGCTAGATGCCATACGCCTGCCGCGCCTGGCCCACGCTCCGGAGCACCTGCCCCAGCACATCGCTGCCGACCGGCACGAGCGAGGGTTCGTACGTCCAGGTGTGCCCGACCCACGGGTCGGCGAGGTGGTCGTCGGGGACCGGCGTGATGCGCAGCAGGGCGCGCCAGAGCGGATCGAGCACGGGCCCGTACCCCCGGGCGTCCTCCCGGTCGGCGACCATCATCAGGTGCACCCCCACGGACGGCCCCTCGTCCGCGATGTACCGCAGCTGGTTGACCGAGCGGTCGTCGAAGCCGTGCGGGAAGTCGTTGACGATCAGCAGCTGCTCCGCGGTGTCCACATCCGGCGGGAGGGAGTCGGCGGCGCCGCTGCGCGCGGCCATCTGCACCAGGTCGACGCGGCGCGTCAGCCGCTCCAGCAGCGCGGAGACGCCCTGCGCACCGGCCGCGGGAGCCTCCTTCAGCGCGCCGGACTGCAGCAGCGGCGCGAGCGCCCCGCCGGCCGCGCCCGCCGGGTCGATCACGTGCACCGTGTAGTCGCCGACGGGGTGCACGGCCAGCAGCCGCGCGGCATGGGCGACCGCCGTCTCCATGGCCAGCCGGCGCAGCTCCGAGGAGTCCACGATCGACGACTGCAGGCCGGAGGTGCGGCCGCTGTCGATCCACAGCCCGCGCTCCAGGGGCAGCCGCACCAGCATGGGGATCCGCAGGTCGGTGCGCTCCGGCAGGTGCAGCTCGCCCAGGCGCAGCGCCATCGGGGTCTCCAGGGGCACCTGGAAGCCCTGCCAGACCGGGCTGTCCCAGCGGGCGAAGGCCGGCGGCAGCGCGTGCTCGACGACCTCGGCCTCGGCGGCGAGCTGGGCGAGGTCGCGGTCGAGGACCGCCCGGGCCTGCTCCACCAGGCTCGCCTGCCGGGCCCGGGCCGCGGCCCGGGCCGCGTCGGCCGCGGGGCCCACGCGGGTGGCCGGGTCGGAGAGGACCTTGTCCAGCTCCTGCTCCAGGCGCGACTCCGCGAAGTCGACGGCGCTGCGGTAGGCGGCGGCCGAGCGCGCCAAGTCCTCGAACATGCCCCACACCTGGTTGTAGAGCCGCTCGTTCATGGTCC
>NZ_JBAMDC010000286.1:0-8521 GCF_036961605.1 Streptomyces sp. KLMMK | reverse complement strand
GTCCGTCCGGGGCTGCGGCGCGGTCGCCGTCGACGACGGTGGCCAGGATGTCCACGGCCGCCACGTCGGCCAGCCCGGGCACCACGACCTCGGCGAGCTCGCGCGCGGTCTGCTCCAGTTCGAGCGTGGTGCCGATCAGCACGGAGGCGTCGGCGATCAGGGCGGTGCGGCGGCGGTCCTCCTTGTTGGCCCGGTGGCGGTCGGTGACGTCCACAGCGGACGTGGCGACGCCCAGGACGCTGCCGCCCGGGTCCTCCAGCCGGTAGCAGGAGACGAGCTGGGCCTCTTCGTCGGTGGCGGACCCGCCGGCCCGGCCGACCCTCAGCTCGTCCAGCAGCGGGGCGCCGGTCGCCAGGACCCGGCGCATGGCGCTCTCGATCGCGCCGGCGTCCGCGTGGGGCAGGGCCTCGCGGACGGTGCGGCCCACGCACGCCGCGGCGGGCAGGCCCTGGATGCGCTCCAGGGCGGGGTTGACCAGGACGTACCGCAGCCCGGTGTCGAAGACGGCGAGGCCGATGGGGGACTGCTCGACGAGCCGCAGCGACAGGGCCAGGTCCCGCTCGACGCCGCGCAGGACCTCCCGGTCCGTGGCGATGCCGAGGGCGAAGAAGTCGCCGTGCCGGTCCTCCAGGCGCACGTTGCGGAACTCGACCAGCCGGGTGCCGCCGTCCTTGTGCCGGGCGGGGAAGACCACGGCGAACGTCTCCCCCTCGCGCATGACCTCCGCGAACAGCTCCAGCACCGCGCCGACGTCGTCCTCGGCGACCAGCAGCCGGGCCGCGTACTGCCCGAGGGCCTCGGCCGCGCTCCAGCCGAAGAGCTGCTCGGCCTGCGGGCTCCACAGCACGATCCGGCCCTCGCGGTCCAGCACTCCGGCGGCCACGCCCAGGACGTCCAGCAGGCCCCCGGGGACGAGGGAGGGACGGTCGTCGGCGGGCTGGACGGCCCGGGCCCGGAACGCATCGGTCGCGCCCATCGAGGACCTCCTTCCGCCCGCCGGGGGTGGTGCGGCGGCCCCGTGCCGGCCGGACCGGCTCACCCGTCCTCGCGCCGCCGTGTTGCCGCGACGACTTCCATGGTCTCTCCGAAACCGGTGGATGCGCAGCCCGCGGGGGCGGGGCGCGCCGGCTGCGGGTTCACAGGTCCGGACCAGTGACGGTACGAGGGCGGTACGGAAGTCGCCTCCCGGGCCGGGGGCGCTAGGGGAGGCGGAGGGTGAACCAGACGGTCTTGCCGTTGCCGGAGGCGTGGTGACCCCACTGGGCGGCGATCTGCTCGACGAGCCATATCCCGCGCCCGTTCTCGCTGTCGGGCCCGGCCTCGTTGCAGCGCGGCAGGTGCCCGCCGGCGTCGGTGACCTGGGCGACGAGGTGGCGCTGGCCCCGGCTCAGCACGAGCCGGATGCCCTCGCGCGTCTCCGGGACGTGCAGGACGGCGTTGGTGACGAGCTCCGAGAGCAGGAGGGCGGTGTCGGCCGCCAGCTCCTCCAGGCCCCATTCGGACAGCAGCTGCCGGCAGAACCGGCGCGCGGCCGCGGCCGAGCGCTCCGTCGCCGGAAGGGAGACGGCGTGCGTGGCGTGGGGCGACGCGAGGGTGTGGGGCTGCCGCCGGGAGAGCGGGCTGTGCATGCACAGGGGGATCTGGTGTCCCCAGGGACCGGGGAGCTTCCGCGGGAAGGGGGCCCGGAGGGCGGCCGGGTCGGTGGCGCTGATGACGGCGTCAGCCGAATGCAAGGGACTCGCGGTGTCGCGACTGGTTGCAAACATGTGGCTCTAATGCAATCCGGTGAGCGCGAAGGGCGCTGGACGAGAGCTCGTCCGTGGCGCCGTAACGGTCCTGGGAAGCGGTGCGGGCCGTGGGACTTCGCTGTGTGGTTCCCCCCACAGTCGCCTGCTTTTCGCCACAGGTCTATACCCCGTTGGTCACGGGTTCCCTGCGGAGCGCGATCACCGCAGGTGGGGGCCGATGCGTACGCCATAAATTCACGCTGTGGCCCGGTGGACCGGCGAGGGGTGGGACCGGCCGGCGGGCCCGCGTCGTTCCGCGGCCCCGCCGGCCCCTGCGCCCTCGCGGCGGACGGACCGCTACTTCCTCGGGCACTCCTTCCAGGCCAGGTGGTAGACGGTGTTGATGTCACCGTCGGTGGAGTCCATGGTCATGAAGCTGGTGGTCTTGGACGGGTCGGAGGAGCCCGCGTTGACCCGCAGCTCGGTGTTGATGTTGAAGTTGCGCTTCTCGCCGCAGGGGGCCCAGACCAGTGCGGCCACGTCGACGCGGTCGGTGGCCTGCCAGTTGTCCGCGTAGGCGCCGCGGAAGACGTGGGAGCTCGGCGTGGTCGTGGAGGACCCCTGGAAGTAGTACGAGGCCTTCTGGGTGCCGGTCGCCCCGGGCTCCAGCTTCGCGTAGCCGCGGTAGTCCGCGCTGGCGATGGCGTAGGTGAAGCCCTGCGGTACGTGCACGATCAGGTTGAGCTGGCAGTTCTTGCGGAAGTCGGTCGGCTTGGACCCCACGCCGACCTGGGCGAGGTAGTCGCTGTAGGTCACCGTGAAGGCCGTGTTGTCGGGCGAGACGGCCACCGCGGCCGTCCCCGCGGGGCAGCCGGAGCCGTTGACCGTGGCGATCTCGATCACGATCTTGTCCGGTGGCGGGTTGACGATGACCGAGGCGTCGTACGTGGATATCGGCGAGGCGAACAGTGCCGCGAGCGCGGCTCCTGCGATAAGGGCGCCGGGCATGGCTCTCCAATCGGTTGTCCTCGAATGAGCGGCTGCATTTCGGGCCGGGACCCGGAGGACGCCGGACCGGAATGGGTGAGAGCGCGGATCACTAGGGCATGGACATGCCACGCCCCGCGTCCGAACGACCCCTGGGGACGGGGAGCGTTCGAATGGTAGGAGGCGCCACCCGAGTCCGCCAGACTCCTCGTCGGACAACCGTTCCCCGGTTTTTCCGTCCGAACGGAGGCCCAGGTGACCGGGGTGCGCGGGAAGCCACAACCCCCGGACGCCTGTAGACACTTGCTCAATACAGTGAAATGGGCCGCATCCGGCACTTACCCGGAACCGCGAATTCACCCCGTTTTTCCCGGCAGCCGCCTCCCGCTAAACACAGGAGGCGGCGTGATCCACACAGAAATCGGCAGCCCCGCAAGCCGTCCTGGAATTCGATACGGCTCCGGCCCGTAACCCCGGGGCCGGTTACGGCGTTCCTCTACTCACTTGGCGGCCAGTCCCGGAAAGGCCTGGCCGAGATGGACGCACAGGACGGAGATGAGAACCGCGGCCGTGATCACGCCCAGGCACCCCAGGACATCGCGCAAGGTGCTCGCCAGCGGACCCAACGGATCCGGTGGAGGCGCGGGCGGAGCAGGCGGCGCGGGCGGAGCGGGCACCGCCCTGTCCTCAGGTCTGGGCGGGCTGTGCATGCGGCGAACTCTTGCGCGGGGTGGGGTCGGAGGCGGCGTGGGCGGAGGAATGGGCGGAAGCGGAAGCGGCGGTCTGGGCGGGGCCCGGAGCCTGGCCGGTGGAGGCTGCCTGGGGCGCGCCGAAGCCGTACTGGGCGGCCTGGAGCTCGTACATCGACCGGTACAGGCCGCCGTCGACGGCCATCAGCTCCTCGTGCGTCCCCTCCCCCACCACCCGGCCGTTGTCGAGGACGTAGATGAGGTCGGCGGTCGCGGTCGCGGCGAGCCGGTGGGTGATCAGCAGGACGGTCGTACCGCCGTCGGTCAGCGACCGCAGCGACTGGAACGCCTCCGCCTCCGCCTTGGGGTCGAGGGCCGAGGTCGGCTCGTCGACGATCAGCAGGGGCGCGCGGCGGTAGCGCGCGCGGGCGCTGCCCAGGCGCTGCCACTGGCCGCCGGAGATCTGGGTGCCGCGCTCGAAGCCCTTGACCACGAGGCTGTCCCACTGGTGCGGCAGCGAGTCGACGACGCCGGTGGCGCCGGACTCGGCGGCCGCCCGCTCGATCCGGTCCTGCTCCGGCGGCGTCCCCGGGCGGCCGATGTGGATGTTGGCGCGGGCGGTCATGGGCCAGCGGGGGAAGTCCTGGGACAACACGGCGACCTGGTCGAAGAGCAGGTCGCGGTCGGCGTCGTGGATCTCGACCCCGTTCCAGTACAGCTGCCCGGAGGTCGGCAGGTACAGCCCGGCGACGAGCTTGGACAGGGTGGTCTTGCCGGAGCCGTTCGCACCGACCAGCGCGACGACCTTGCCCGGCGGGACGGTCAGGCTGACCTCGCTGAGCGCGGGCGCCGGGGCCCCGGGATAGACGAAGGTGACCTTCTCCAGCCGGATCTCCTTCACCCCGGGCGCCATCGGCGTGCCGCCCTCGGGGATCGCGTGCCGCTCCGCCTCCACGCAGGCGCGCTCCAGGTCGCTGAGGTACATGGCCTCCTCGTAGAGCCGGTTGACCTGGGTCACCAGCGCGGTGAGGCTCGCGCCGGCGGCCCGTACGGCGATCACCGCGGTGCCGGCGACGGCCAGCGGCATGCCGCCCGAGGCGAGCAGCAGCCACAGCGCCCCGTAGACGACGAGCGCGGCCGTCCCCGAGAGCGCGGACGCGGCGGTGCGCGTGACCGCCTCGGCGCGGGCCAGGCGCTGCTGCTCCTTCTCCACCGTGGCGGCCATGTCGTCGTAGGCGCCGACGAGCATGCGGCCCGCGCCGTGCACCCGGATCTCGGCGGCGGTGTCGAGGCCGGTGAGCGTGGAGGTGATGACGGAGATGGCGCGCCGGTGCTCGATCCAGGCGTGCCGGGAGGCGTACTGGCGCCGGGCGGTGACGACCGCGCCCCAGCCCTTGGGGGCGGCCACGAGCAGCAGCATGGGCACCAGGGACGGGTGCAGCAGGGCGAGCACCCCGGCGGAGGCGGCCAGCCCCACGACGGCGTTGACGACGGTGACCGACGAGCCGATCATCAGCCGGACCGAGTCGGTGCCGAACCGGCCCGCGTCGAGCAGGCGGTGGAAGTCCTTGTCCTCCAGGACCGCGAGCTCCACGCGGACCGCGCCGCGGTAGAAGCGCGCGGTGCACACCCGCTCCACCTTCGGCTCCAGCTGCCCGGCGGCCGCCACGGAGACCGCCGAGAGCAGCGCGGCGGCGGCGGCGACCGAGGTGACCGCCAGCAGCGCCGGCAGGGCCTCGCGCAGCCGCTCGGTGGTGGGTCCGGCGGTGAAGAGGGCGGTCAGCGCGCGGTTGGCGGCGACCAGCCCGAAGGCGCGTGTCAGCCCCTGGCCCAGCTCGGCGCCGACGAGCACGAGCAGCGCCGGGCGGTCCTCGCGCCAGGCGGCCCGGGTGACGGTGGCGACCATGGCCGGAAGCTGACGGGCCATCGTCGAGAACGACAGCCGCAGCAGCGGCCGTTCGTGGTTGACGAAGGCCTTGTCGTGCCGCAAGGCGCCACCGAACAGCAGGACTTCGCTCTCCGACACGGGGATCGGGCGCGGCGGGCGCCGCGCAAAGGGCGTCACCGCTCCTCCGGCACGCGGTAGGCTCGCGGGCCGGTCACGGACGTGGGGTCAGACGCCGCGGGGGACGCGGGGCGGGACATGAAGCCTCCTGAGGACGGTGGGGCTGGCCGGCGGGTGCGGGCAGGAGGGCGCTGGTGCTTGGCGGCGAGACGCGTCGGTGAACCGATCCGTGCCAAGGGCATGGCCGAGGAGCACGCCGCGGCTGCGGTACGCGGCGACGTGCCGGGGAGTCGGACTGAGGGTGGTGGACGGGACCCCGGCGGACGGTGAACCTGTCCGACGCCGTCGGGGTTTCCGCGGCCTTCCGGTGCCCGTTTCCGGACAGGAGGACTCTAGCCGCCCCGGCCCGCGGGAAAGTTCGCCAACCCGCAGTTCCCTGCAGACTGTTCACTCGTTCAGGTATAAGTGACCGCCGGTTCCCGGGAGTTGGTAGAACGCGAGCCCGGACCCCTGGGCGGGGTCCGGGCTCGGTCGTGCGGCGGCCCGCAGGATGTGCGGAGCGGGCGGCGTGCGGTCAGTCCTCGTGCGCCGCGGAGGGAAGCCTGCGCAGCTTCAGGGGCGTGCGCTTCTTGAAGGCGTAGTCGAGCATCTCGGCGGCGTCCGGGTAGCGCTTCGCGGGGTCGTTGAGGATGACGCCGACGACACTCCGCCCGCCCTGCTGCGCGGCGAACACCAGGCAGGGCCCGGACGCCGTGGTCGTCCCGGTCTTGATCCCCGTCACGCCCCGGTACGAGCCGAGCAGCTTGTTGGTGTTGTACCAGGTGTACAGCCGGTTGACGTTCTTGGCCTTCTGCTGGGTGTTCAGCGCGGAGACGACGGTGCGGAAGGTGGCGCTGCGCAGGGCGTGCCGGGAGAGCTCGGCCAGGTCCCGGGGGGTGGAGTAGTTCCTGCCCGCGGAGGAGATGCCGTCGAAGGAGTCGTAGTTGGTGCCGCGCAGCTTCAGCTGCCGGGCCCTGGCGTTCATCTTGGAGACGAACGACTTCGTGCGGGCCGCCTCGTCGGGTCCCGTGCCGAAGGCGTCGGCGAGGGCGTAGGCGGCGTCGCAGCCGGAGGGGAGCATCAGCGCGTAGAGGAGCTGACGCGCCGTGAGCTTGTCGCCGGTGCGGAGGTCCGCCGTGCTCGCGCCGGTCCGCTGGACGTAGTCGCGGTAGGACTGCTTGATCTCGATCTGCCGCTCCAGGTTCACCCCCGGGGTGTCCAGGACCACCACCGCGGTCATGATCTTCGTGGTGCTGGCCATGGGCCGCTTGCCGGTCGCGTCCTTGGCCCACAGCGGGCGCGCGGAGCCGGCGTCCATCAGGTAGGCGCCCTTTGCGTCGACCGACGGGCCGTGCGCGGCGTGCGCGGCCGGGGCCGGGAGGGCGGCGGCGAGGGCCGCGGCCGTCGCCGTCACCGTCGCCGCCAGTGGCGCTCCCCACGCTCCCCGGCGGCGGTCCTGCTCTCCCCCACGTCGCTGCATCAAGGCTCCATTCCCAGGCTGTCGGTGGTCGGGGCGAGCGGCATCGTCGCACCAGCCCGTGCACGGAAAGAAATCCGAACCACTAACGGGTGAGCGGGACTTAAGAGGCTGACGGGACGTGCGGGACGGCACGGGGCGGTTTCGCGGGGACGGCGCCGGAGGGCGCAGGGGAAGAGCCCGCCCGGTGGCCCGGGCGGGCTCTTCTCGCGAGATGCGGCGCGGCGCCGGCGGGGGCTCAGCCCGCCTGTGCCGCCGTCCGCGCCTTGTCCGGCGCCCCGGCCCGCGGGGCCAGGAGCCGCTCGGCCAGGTGACCGAAGACGAGGCCGAAGCCGGTCCACAGCAGGAGCTGCACGGCCAGGGCCGACAGGCGGAACTTCCACAGCAGGCCCGCCGGGAAGTCGTCGGGCAGTTCGTTGACCGAGGGCAGGAAGGCGTAGGCCAGGCCGACGGCGACCACGAAGGCCGCCCCCGCCGCGACCGTCGCGTTCCAGTTGCCCAGCCGGGGCGCGAGGCGCTTGCCGAGGATGACCGCGCCGACCGCCAGCAGGATGCTGAGCGCGATCATCAGGAAGAACAGCGCGGTGCGCTTGTCGAGGGAGTCGGGGTCGCCGACGGAGGGCGGGTTGGCCGGGTACTTCAGGAACGGCACCACGTAGACGGCCAGGAGCGCGCCGAGCGAGACCAGCGCGGCCGTGGCCCGCGGGCCGAAGCGGCCGATGCGGCCCAGGGCGACGCAGAAGACCAGCGCGGCGATGCCGCCGATCGCGACGCCGTAGACGAGGATGCCGGTGGCCAGCCCGGCCGTGGACTGCATGGTGCGGCTGACCGGGTCCTCACCGCCCTCGCCGTGGTCGTGAGGGCTGTGCGCCTCCTCGAAGGCGATGGCGGAGTCCACGTGGGGCTCGCCGAGGAAGTAGGCGACGGCGAGGGCCAGGACGCCGGCGGCGAGGCCCGCGAGCATGCCGCGGACGAGCAGGGCTCTGACGGAGATCGAGTTCACGGTGGTTCCCCTGGTGGCTCGTCAGTGGCAGGGGAAGCCGAGCAGGTGGCGCCCGTCGTGGACCCACTCGTGCACGTTCTCGCCGGCGATGAGGGAGGTGGCGCCCTGCTCGGCGCCGACGAAGTAGAGCAGGAGCAGCGCGAGGATGCCGACGAAGAGCGCCCACGGGGCGATCTGCTTGAGCGAGATGGGGGCGACCGCGGGTATCGCGGACGAACCGGCGGCGGGGGCGGCGGACTGTGCCATGGCAGAACCTCCTGGGGAACACGCGTCCCGATCATTGGGGCCTAGGACGACAGTGCGGGGTCTGACTTCCCTGCGGGGCTCCGCCGGGTACACAGTGGCGCGACCGTGCCGGGATCTCACCGGGCTTCCGTCACACCGTCGTCATTGCCACGCGACCGTACCGCGCGCGGGTGACCTGCGCTACGGCGTGCGGATGCTCACCCCGGCGCGCGGCTCCGGCGACGCCCGTGATCTGCTGATTCGCGGCAGACGCCACCCGTTGACAGAGGGGGACGAGGACCACCGTGACCGTCCGTGTGATGCTGATCTCACCCGCCGCCGACACCCCTTCCCACGAGGCCCGGTTCG
>NZ_JBAMDC010000285.1:0-8539 GCF_036961605.1 Streptomyces sp. KLMMK | reverse complement strand
GCCGCGCTCGACGGCCAGGACCCGCCGCGGCACGTCCCCGTGCCGCACGCCGTCCTCGAACGGGAGTCGTACTGGTTCACGGCCCCCGCGGAGCGCGCCCGGCGGTCCGCCGTGACCGGCCCCGCCCTGCCGGCCGCCGCGCCGTCCTCCGCGCCTCACCCCGTACGGCAGGAGCCGTACGCCCCGGCAGCCGGCGGCGCGGTCGCCGAGGGCGGCGTCCTCGGCCACATCGCGCGGATCTGCGGCTTCCCCGCCGAGCAGATCCCCCCGTACGCCCGCCTCGGCGTGGACCTGGGGTTCGACTCGCTGATGCGGACCGATCTGCAGCGCAGCATCGCCGCCCAATTCCCCGATCGGATGGACGAATTGCACCGTGACCTTCCCGAGGACCCGACGGTACGGGACCTGGTGGACCGGCTGGGAGACGGCGGCGGACCCGTTCCGCAGGCGTCTGCCGCCCCCGCCCCCGCCCCGGCGCAGGCCGTTCCGCCCCTGGTTCCGCAGCCCGCGCGGCCGGCGGTGAAGCAGGAGTACGCGTTCGAGGAGTGGGCCGAGTACGCGGAGCTGCAGGGGCGGCTGCGGCAGGCCCGGTCCGGCGGCTCGAACCCGTACGGCCGCTCGCACGAGGGCTTCAACTCCGCCGAGGCCACGATCGGCGGCCGCAAGGTCGTCAACTTCGCCGCCTTCAACTACCTGGCGCTCTCGGGCCATCCGCAGGTGCGCCGGGCCGCGAAGGAGGCCATCGACCAGTACGGCACGTCGGCGTCGGCGACCCCGCTGCTGTTCGGCGAGACGCCGCTGCACCACGAGCTCGACGCCGGGATCGCCTCGTTCCTGGGCACCGAGGCGGCGATCGTCTTCGCGGGCGGCCACGCCACCAACGTGGCCACGGTGGGACACCTCTTCGGGCCGGAGGACCTCATCGTCCACGACGAGTGGAGCCACGACAGCACCGTGCGCGGCTGCGTCCTCTCCGGCGCGCGGCGACGGCCCTTCCCGCACAACGACTGGGAGGCCCTGGACCGGATCCTGACCGCGCTGCGCGGCCGGCACCGGCGGGCGCTCGTGGTGATCGAGGGCGCCTACAGCCAGGACGGCGACATCCCGGACCTACCGCGGTTCATCGAGGTCAAGCAGCGCCACGGCGCCATGCTGATGATCGACGAGGCGCACTCGGTGGGCGTGCTCGGGGAGACCGGGCGCGGCATCGGCGAGCACTTCGCCGTCGACCGGGCCGACGTGGACCTGTGGATGGGCACCCTCAGCAAGGCGATCGGCAGCCTCGGCGGCTACATCGCGGCCCGCGAGCCGATCGTGGAGTACCTCCGCTTCACCGCTCCCCTGCACATCTTCAGCACCGGCATCTCGCCGGCGAACGCGGCGGCGGCCCTGGAGGCGATCCGGGTCGTCCGCAAGGAGCCGCAGCGCGTGGCCCGGCTGCGCGAGCTGTCGGACTTCTTCCGCGCCGGGGCCCGGGAGCGCGGCCTGGACATCGGGGTCTCCCGGGAGTCCGCCGTCATCCCGGTCATCACCGGCGACTGGGAGAAGACCATGGCCCTGTCCAACTCCCTGCTGGAGCAGGGCGTCAACGTCATGCCGATCGGCTATCCGGCCGTCGAGCGCGACAAGTGCAGGCTGCGCTTCTTCGTCAACGTCGACCACACCGAGGTCGACCTCGAAACCTCCCTCGACCTTCTGGTGTGATCCCATGTCGACGCTGAACAAGGACACGTCCGGCTCCCCCGCCCCCGGCCCCGGCGAACAGCCGGACGTCCTGGTCACCGGGGCGAGCGGGTTCATCGGCGGCCACCTCGTCCGCCGCCTGGCCGAGCGCGGCCACCGGGTGCGCGTGCTCGTGCGGGAGGGCAGCGACCGGTCGGGTTTCGCCGGGTCCGAGGCCGGCGCCGTCACCGGCGACCTGAACGATCTCGCGAGCCTGCACCGGGCCGTGGCCGGGGTGCGGCAGGTGTACAACTGCGCGGGCATGTCGGCGGACTGGGGCGCCTGGGAGGACTTCCGGCGCGTCAACGTCACCGGCGCGGCCAACGTCGTCGAGGCCGCGGCCCACGCGGGCACGGTGCGGCGGGTGCTGCACGTCAGCACCACCGACGTCTACGGCTACCCCGTGCGGCCCTGCGACGAGCGCACCGAACCGCGGGACACCGGCCTGCCCTACAACCGCAGCAAGCTGCTCGGCGAGCGGGCGGTGCGCGAGGCCGCCGAGCGCACCGGGGTGCCGGTGACGGTGGTCCGCCCGGTGTCGGTCTACGGGCCCGGCAGCAAGGACTTCGTCATCGAGATCGCCGGTCTGCTGCTGCGCAAGCAGATGGTCTACATCCGCCAGGGCCGCGTCCCGGCCGGGCTGCTGTACGTGGGCAACGCCGTCGACGCCATGATCGACGCGTGTGCGTCCGACGCGGCGGCGGGGCGCGCCTACAACCTGCGCGACCCCGGGCTCACGACGTGGCGCGAGTACATCGAGGCGCTCGCCCGTGGCCTGGGCGCGCCACCGCCGCGGCTCAGCCTGCCCACGCCGGTGGCCACGCTCGTGGCGACGGTCTCGGAGAAGCTCTACGGCGCCTTCGGCATCACGGCGCGGCCGGTCCTCACCCGCCACGCGGTGCACCTCTTCGACCGCGACCAGTCCTACGGAACCGAGCGCGCGCAGGAGGAGTTCGGCTTCAAGAGCCCGGTGGGCTTCGAGGAGGGCATGCGGCGGACGGTCGCGTGGCTGGACTCGGCGGAGGGGCACCGGCATGTCGCCCGCTGAGCCGCTCGTCGCCGCCCTCCCCCGGGACGCCCTGTGGTTCCCGCGCTTCGGGGCGCCGCCGCCCGCCGCCGGCGCCGCGGGGACCGTGCTGATCTGCTTCCCGTACGCGGGCGGCACGGCCTCCGTCTACCGCGACTGGCGCAAGCGGCTCGGCACCGAGGTCATGGGTTTGCAGCTGCCGGGCCGCGGCCTGCGGATGCGCGAGGAGCCGTACACGTCCGCGGAGCCGCTCGTGGCCGACGTGGCCGGCGAGCTGGTGCGCCGGGGCCTGACCCGCGACTACGCGTTCTTCGGGCACAGCATGGGCGCGCTGCTGGCCTACGAGACCGGCTGCGCGCTGCGGGAGCGCGGCGAGCCCGGGCCGCGGCACCTGTTCGTCTCCGGCAGCAGGGCGCCGCACCTGTACGGGGACCGCACGGAGCACCTGCTGCCCGACGCCGGGCTGCACCGGTTCGCGGCCGGCATCGGCGCGCTCGGCGACGGCGACCGGGCGCCGGTCAACGACGCCTACCTCGCGCGGAGGCTGCCGGTCCTCCGGGCGGACCTGCGGGTCTGCAACGACTACCGATGGCGGCCGCGCCGTCCGCTGGACTGCCCGATGACGGCGTTCTCCGCGAGCGACGACCCCGTCGCGGGGGCCGCGGAGGTGGAGGCGTGGCGCGCGTACACGACGGGCTCGTTCCTGCGCCACCACGTGCCCGGCGACCACTTCTTCCTGACCGCCGGCGGCCCGGCGCGGGAGCGGCTGCTGCGGGAGCTGCGCGGCGAGCTCGCCCGGCTGCCCCGCGCCGCGGCCCGCACGACCACCGACGGGGCCGCCACGCCCCCCTCCGAGGAGAAGGAACCCTCATGGACGTACTGAGCCTGGTCAAGAGCGTCGGGAACCGCGTCGGGGTGCCGCTCGGCGACGCCCTGGCCGCGGTGCGGATCGCCGGCAACTGGCGGATGCCCCTGCTGCTCGCGGTGTCCAAGGGGGTCATCACACCGGTCTACCGGGCCGCCTTCCTCGCCTCCGCGACGGGCTCCGGCGTGCTCGGCTGGCTGGCCGTGCGCCCCTGCGACCTGGAGTCGCTGGCCGACAAGCTGGGTGCGACGCAGGACAAGGAGCGGTTGCGCGCCTGGCTGGAGATCGGGGTGCGCCTCGGCGAGCTGGACAAGCGCGAGGGCTGCTACCGGCTCAGGAGCCTCGCGGCCCGGACGCTCGCGCGGGCCGGCAACGACGCCCTGGCCGCCGCCCTGGAGGAGGTGCTGCGCTTCCATGTGCCGGTGCTGCTGGGCGGCCCGCGGATGGCGGCGACCGGCGAACGCTTCTCCCTGGGCGACCAGGACGGGCTCGTCATCGCCCGCTCGACGCGGGTGATCGAGCCGTTCGTGGAGGCGGCGATCGCGCGCACCCTCGACCGGGAGGGCCCCGTGCGGCTGCTGGAGGTCGGCTGCGGCAGCGGCGTCCACGTGCGGCACGCGGCGCGGCTCAACCCGCGGCTGTCGGCCCTCGCCGTCGACATGCAGCAGGAGGTCGCGGAGACCGCCGCCAAGAACATGGCCGAGTGGGGGCTCTCCGACCGCGTCGAGACCCGGCAGGGCGACCTGCGCACCCTCGACCTGCAGCCGCAGTTCGACCTCGTGACGATGCACAACAACATCTACTACTTCGCCGAGGACGAGCGCGTGGCGGCGCTGGAGCGGGTGCGCTCGCTGCTGGCGCCCGGCGGGCGGATCCTGCTCACGACGTCCTGCCAGGGCGGCAGCATCGGCCTGGACGTGCTCGGTCTCTGGTTCGCCTACGCCGACTTCGGCGGCCCCCTGCCCCGCGAGGAGGAGCTCGTCGCGCAGCTGGAGCGCGCCGGGTTCACCGGCGTCGAGGCCGCCCGGATCGTCCCGGGCGAGCAGTTCCGCGCCTTCACGGCCACCAGCAAGTAGTCCCCCGCGCAGGCCCGAGCGTCCAGGAGAGCCCGACATGGCAACCCGTCCCCAAGACACCGCCACCCTCGCAGCGCAGACCGGCGACGTCGTCGACCTCGGCGGTCCCGGGCGGGCCGACCCCGCCGTCCTCGGCGGCAAGGCGGCCCGGCTCGCCGACATGATCGCGGCGGGGCTGCCGGTGCCGCCCGCCTTCTGCCTGACCACCGCTCTCTTCACCCGCTACCTCGACGGCACCGGCCTGGCCGGCAAGATCGAGGGCACCGAGGGCGGGACGGTCCGCGAACTGATCCTCGCGACCCGCATCCCCGCCCCGATCGCCGACGAGATCCTCGCCGCCTACGAGAAGCTCGGCCGGCCGCGGGTGGCCGTGCGCTCCTCGGCGCTCAAGGAGGACTCGGCGGCGCGCTCCTTCGCCGGCCAGCACGACACGGTGCTGGACGTCGCGGGGGACGCGGCGCTGCTGGACGCCGTGCGGCAGTGCTGGGCGTCGCTGTGGTCCGCCCGGGCCACGGCCTACCGCGACGGCGCCACGGCCGGGGCGATGGCCGTCGTCGTCCAGGAGATGATCCACTGCGACGTCAGCGGCGTGCTGTTCACCGTCGACCCCGTCAGCGCCCGGCCGCACCGCGTGGTGGTCGAGGCCTGCCAGGGGCTGGGCGAGGGGCTGGTGTCCGGGCGGGTCTCCAGCGACCTGTTCGTCGTCGACGACGGCAGCCTGGAGGTCGTCGAGGAGCGGGTGCGCTACAAGGTGGCCAAGTGGGCGCCGCTGGCACCCGGGAAGATCGGGATGACGAAGGTCGACGCCGCCGACCGCAACGTCCCCTGCCTGGACCACGCGCAGCTCGCCGAGCTCGCACGGCTCGGGCTGCGGGTGCGCGAGCACTACGGCAGCGAGCAGGACGTCGAATGGGGCCTGCGCGACGGCGCGTTCCACCTCTTCCAGACCCGCCCGATCACGACCCGGCCCGCCCCCGGCGACGCCGCGTCGCGCGCCGGGACGCTCAGTCCGTACGTCACGGAGCAGCCGGAGGCCGTCCAGCGGGGCACCCTGTGGTCCCGGATGGACATCGGCGAGATCTTCGTCGGCCTGATGACGCCGCTGGGCCTGAGCTTCGCGCGCTACTACCAGAAGAACGTCCACCTGGACTGCGCCGCGGCCCTCGGCGTCCGCGACACCGGCGAAGCCGACCTGCACATGGGCTACTACCAGGGGCACGTCTACCTCAACATCTCCTACAGCGCCTATCTGCTCGGCCAGGCCCTGCCGACGCGCAACCAGCGCCACTTCACCAAGCGGTTCGTCGGCGAGGAGGTCGAGGCAGGGGCGCTCGCCGACTACGAGAACCCCTTCGGGACGTTCCCGGGCGGTATGGAGGACCTGCGCTCCACCGCGCACTGGCTGCGCTCCACCGCCGCCGAGGCGGTGCGGATGAAGTCCCGGTCGGGCGAGATGGCCGCGTCGCGGCTCTACGAGTTCGACCGGGCCCGGCGGCTGGACCTCTCGCGCATGAGCCGCCGCGAACTGCACGCCGAACTCACCCGCAACCTCGGCTACTTCCACGACATGCACATCGGCTACATGCCGTACTACATCAACGCCTTCGGGTTCTACGGGATCCTCACCGAGCTGTGCCGGATGTGGCTCGGCGAGGAGGGCGAGAACCTGCAGAACCGCATCAAGACGGACATGTCCAGCCTGCGGACGGTGGAGTCCGCGAAGGAGATCTGGGCCGTCGCCCAGGCCGCCAAGGACCGGCCCCGGGTGCTGCGGATCATCAACGAGCAGCCGCTGGGGTCCGTCGAGGAGACGCTGCGCGCGGACGACGAGGGCGCCGTCTTCTGGGAGCGGCACATGGAGCCGTTCCTGCGCGCCAACGGCACGCGCGGCCACCAGGAGATGGAGATCACCCACCCGCGGTGGATCGACGACCCGTCGTACATCTTCCAGATGATCCGGCGCTACGCCTCCGACGGCTTCTCCGCCGACGACATCCTCAAGCGCAGCAGCGGCTACCGGGACGACTCGCGGGAGATCCTCAAGAAGCTCTCGCTGCCGCAGCGCAAGGTGATCGAGACGGTCATCTCGCTGTACGCGCTGTGCAGCGAGCTGCGCGAGGCCACCCGGATGTCGATGATCACCTCGATCTGGCTGGTGCGCAACGTGGTGTACGAGGTGGGCCGGCGCCTGGTGGACAAGGGCGTCCTGCACTCCCTCGACGAGGTCGCCCACCTCCACTTCGACGACGTGCGGGCCTATCTGGCCGGGGAGGCCGGCGAGCCGGAGGCCTTCTCCCGGGAGCGGATCGACGAGGCGCGGCGCGTCCACGAGTACCGCAAGCGGCTGCCGGAGCCGCCGCTGACCTTCATCGGCGAGCACGACATCACCCAGGCCGTGCGGCCCGCCCCCGACGGGGCCCGGCTGAGCGGGCTGGGGGCGAGCCCCGGGCGGGTCGTCGGCCGCGCCCGCATCGTGGAGGACCTCGCCTGGCAGGCCGACGAGTTCGAGGCCGGCGAGATCCTCGTGACCCGCTACACCGACGCGTCGTGGACGCCGCTGTTCGCCATCGCCGGCGGCGTCGTCACCGACGTCGGCTCGATGCTGTCGCACAGCTCGATCGTCTCCCGCGAGTTCCACGTGCCGTCGGTCGTGAACACCAAGTACGCGACGCAGCGCATCAACACCGGGGACATGGTCATGGTCGACGGCGACACCGGAACGGTCGAGGTCGTCGAAGGCTGAGCGCTTCGCACCGCGTTCGAGCAACTGCCCGAGGAGAGAACGAGATGATCCCCAACCAGTGGTATCCCATACTCGAGGCCAAGGAGGTCGGCAACGGCAAACCCACCGGCGTCCGCCGCATGGGCGAGGAACTGGTGCTGTGGCGCGACCTCGACGGCAACCTGGTCTGCCAGGGCGCGCGCTGCCCGCACAAGGGCGCGAACCTCGCCGACGGCCGGATGAAGGGCAACACCGTCGAGTGCCCGTACCACGGCTTCCGTTACGGCCCCGACGGGGCGTGCAAGGCCGTCCCCGCGATGGGCTCGGGGGCCCGGATACCCGGCTCGCTGCGGGTGCCCACGCACCCGGTGCGGGAAGCGCACGGGCTGGTGTGGCTGTGGTGGGGCGAGGAGCGGGCGGAGGCCGGTCTGCCGGACCTTCAGATCGCGCCGGTCGTCGCGGACAACCCCAAGGCCCACTCGACGACGCACTGGACCCGCCCGGTCCACTACACCCGCTACATCGAAAGCCTGCTCGAGTTCTACCACATCACGTACGTCCACCGTGATCACTGGTTCAACTACATCGACTACCTGTTCCTCTACGGGACCGCGCGCAAGCTGGGCCTGGACGGCAAGGAGCGCTACCTCGCGGCGACGAAGATCGTCAACCACAAGCTGGAGACCGAGGGCCAGACGCTGCGCTACTCCTTCGACCACCAGGACGAGGCGGACCCGAAGAACAGCACGCACTACGTCATCACGTTCACCTTCCCCTGCCAGGTCCACGTCCAGACCGAGCAGTTCGAGGCGACGTCGTGGCTGGTGCCCGTCGACGACGGGCACACCGAGCACATCCTGCGCTGGTACGAGTACCCGGCGTTCAAGCCGCTCCTGCGCGCGGAGAAGCTGCGGCGCATCCTGCCCTGGGCCTCCCTCTACATGGAGAAGTGGATCCAGGACGTCCAGGACGTCCGCATCATGGAGCGCCAGGAGCCGAAGATCAGCGAGGGCGGCGTCAGCAAGTTCATCCCGGTCGACGAGCTGAACGCCAAGTACTTGGCGATCCGCTCGCGGCTGATCCAGGAGGCGACGGCGGCGAAGGCCCCGCCGGCCGGGGAGAGCGCG
>NZ_JBAMDC010000284.1:0-8548 GCF_036961605.1 Streptomyces sp. KLMMK | reverse complement strand
ATCTGCCGCGACATGATCGTCGTCAGCTCGTAGGCGGCGTGGGAGGCGGCCACGGACGTGATCTCGGCGTGGTCGTAGGCCGGGGCGACCTCGACCAGGTCGGCGGAGACCAGGTTGCAGGAGGACAGGCCGCGGATGATCTCCAGCAGCTCGCGGGAGGTCAGGCCGCCGGCCTCCGGGGTGCCGGTGCCGGGGGCGTGGGCCGGGTCCAGGACGTCGATGTCGATGGAGATGTACAGCGGGCGGTCCCCGACGCGCTGGCGCAGCTGGTCGGCGATCTCGTCGACGCCCCGGCGCATCACGTCGGCCGAGGTGACGATGCCGAAGCCCATCTTCTCGTCGTCGGTGAGGTCCTTCTTGCCGTACAGCGGGCCGCGCGTGCCGACGTGGGAGAGCGCCTCGGTGTCGAGGATGCCCTCCTCGACGGCCCGGCGGAACGGCGTGCCGTGGGTGTACTCGGCGCCGAAGTAGGTGTCCCAGGTGTCCAGGTGCGCATCGAAGTGCAGCAGGGCGACGGGGCCGTGCTTCTTGGCGACCGAGCGCAGCAGGGGCAGGGCGATGGTGTGGTCGCCGCCCAGGGTCATCATGCGGGCGCCGGTGCCGAGCAGGTCGTCGGCCGCGCCCTCGATGGTCTCGACGGCCTCGTCGATGTTGAACGGGTTCGCGGCGATGTCACCGGCGTCCGCGACCTGCGCGAGGGCGAAGGGGGAGGCGTCCTGCGCCGGGTTGTACGGGCGCAGCAGGCGGGAGGCCTCGCGGATGGCGTTGCCGCCGAAGCGGGCGCCCGGCCGGTAGGAGACGCCGGTGTCGAAGGGCACACCGACGACGGCCACGTCCGCCGTGCCGACCTCGTCCAGGCGCGGCAGGCGGGCGAAGGTCGCGGGCCCGGCGTAGCGCGGGATCCGGGAGGAGTCGACGGGGCCGCGCGGTTCACGGGGGGCAGGGCCGTTCTGGGGGGTCATGCGAGTGCCTCTCGAATCACGGACGCGTTACGGTCGGACCAACGTCGGGGCGGCTGCGGTGGACGTACCCGAGGGTAGGCAGGGCGGCGGAATCCGCACATGTACGTAACTGTGGGTCCGGCCCCTCCATATGGACACAGCGTCCAGCACGACGTGATCGGGGGAGACAATGAGCGGCATGCCGATACCGACCCGCAGCGCACTGATCGACCACCTCGTCCGCACGCGCATCGCCGGCGCGGTGGCGACGCCGCGCGAGAACAACCTCGACCACTACCGCAAGCTGGCGAACGGCGACCGCCGCTACTGGTTCGGCCTGGAGCTCGGCGACCGCTGGACGGACGAGCAGGACGTGCTGGCCGTGATGGCGGAGCGCTGCGGCGTCAGCGACGACCTGAATCACCGGGCCGGCCAGGACCACATCGACCCCGAGCTGACCGCCGACGCCCTGGACCGCATGGCGAACGTGCTGCGCAAGGCGGCGGAGAGCCGGCAGCGGGTGCTCTTCGCGACCGGCCACCCGGGCGCCCTGCTGGAGACGCACCGCACCACGGCCGCGGCCATGCGCGCGGCGGGCTGCGAGATCGTCCGGATCCCGGGCGGGCTGACCGCGGACGAGGGCTGCGTCGTGCAGTTCGCGGACGTCGCGGTGTACGAGGGCGGGGCGACGCTCTGGCACACCCACTCCCCCCACCCGATGACCGCGATCCTCGACGGCCTGCTGCGCGCGGGCCGCCCGCTGCCGGACCTGGTCGTCGCCGACCACGGCTGGGCGGGCTGCGCGGCGCAGCGCGGCATCGACGCCGTGGGCTACGCGGACTCCAACGACCCGGCGCTCTTCCTCGCGGAGGCGGAGGGCACGCTGCAGGTGGCCGTCCCGATGGACGACCACGTGGTGGACCCGCGCTTCTACGAGCCGATGACGGCGTACCTGCTGGCGGCGGCGGGGCTTCCCCTGGACGGGCTCCCGGCGGAGGACTAGCCCCGCGGTGCGCGGGCCCCGGGGCCGGCTAGCCCTGCCTCACCTCGGGGCCGCCGTTCCAGCCGCGCACGCACACCCAGGCGCCGCCCCAGATCAGGGCGGCCTCGGCGCCCCGGAACACCAGGAAGCCCACCAGCCGGGGCGCCCCCGTCAGGTCGACGAGGGAGGAGTGCCAGAGGAAGACCAGCGCGACTCCGAGGACGAAGCACAGCCCTCCCGTGGCCATCAGCAGGCCCCTGAGGCCCTTCCCCATCTGCGCGGTCGCGCGTGCCATTCCGGCCCCCTCCGTGACGTCAACTCACCGATTCTAACGGGTAGTCACGTCACCCGGCCCGCGGACGGGGAACCCGAACGACACCCTCCTGGATGACCGACACCGCCAGTTGCCCGCTCTCGGTGAAGATCCGCCCCCGGGCCAGCCCGCGGCCGCCCTGCGAGGTGGGGCTCTCCTGGTCGTAGAGCAGCCATTCGTCGGCGCGGAACGGGCGGTGGAACCACATGGCGTGGTCCAGGCTCGCGCCGACGACGTCGCCGACGGCCCAGCCGCCGCGGCCGTGGGCCAGGAGGACGGAGTCGAGGAGCGTCATGTCGGACACGTAGGTGGCCAGGCAGATGTGCAGCAGGGGGTCGTCGGCCAGTTTGCCGTTGGTCCGGAACCACACCTGCGACTTCGGTTCGCGCGGCTCCCCGACGCTGCCGAACGGCGGCTCGTCCGCGTACCGCAGGTCGACCGCCGAGCGGGCGTCCAGGATGCGGTCCACGACGCCGGGGCCGCCGAGGAGCTCCGCGTACCGGGGCAGCATCTCGGCCGCCGTGGGGAGGGTCTGCGGGGCCGGCGCGGGCGGCATGGCCTCCTGGTGTTCCAGGCCTTCCTCGTGGCGCTGGAAGGACGCCGACAGGTGGAAGATCGGCTGCCCGTGCTGGACGGCCACGACGCGGCGCGTGGTGAAGGAACCGCCGTCGCGGATGCGGTCGACGGTGTAGACGATGGGCACGGCGGGGTCGCCGGGCCGCAGGAAGTAGGAGTGCAGGGAGTGCGGGGCACGGTCCGCGGGGACCGTGCGCCCGGCGGCGACGAGGGCCTGCGCGGCGACCTGGCCGCCGAAGACGCGCGGCACGAGGATGGCGCGGCCGGTGGTGCCGCGGAAGATGTTCTCCTCGATCTGCTCCAGGTCGAGCAGGGCGAGCAGGTCGTCCAGCGGGGTGCGGGTAAGGGGCTCGTTCATGGTGACAGGGGCTTACCGGCCTACAGGCCCATCGACTTGGCGATGATCGACCGCATGACCTCGCTGGTGCCGCCGTAGATGCGGGTCACGCGGGTGTCCGCGTACAGGCGGGCGATCGGGTACTCCATCATGTAGCCGTAACCGCCGTGGAGCTGGAGGCACTTGTCGATGACGGCCGCCGCCCGCTCGGTGGTGAAGAGCTTCGCGGACGCGGCGTCGGCCGGGGTCAGCTCACCGGCGTCGTGCGCGTCGAGGGCGCGGTCGACGACCGCCTGCATCGCGTCGACCTCGGACTTGCAGTCGGCCAGCACGAACTTGGTGTTCTGGAACGCGGCGACCGACTGCCCGAAGACAGTGCGGTCCCGGACGTACGCCTTGGCGAACTCCACGGCCGCGGCGGACTGGGCGTACGCGCCGACGGCGATGGCCAGCCGCTCCTGGGGGAGGTTGTGGCCGAGGTAGCCGAACGCCTTGCCCTCCTCGCCGAGGAGGTCCTCCACGGGCACCTTGACGTCGGTGAAGGAGAGTTCGGCGGTGTCGGAGGTCTTGAGGCCGAGCTTCTCCAGCTTGCGGCCGACCGCGTAACCCTCGGAGGCGGTGTCGACGGCGAGGATGGAGATGCCGCCGCGCCGGTCCTCGGGGGTGGGCGGGGCGGTGCGCGCGCACACGAGCACCCGGTCGGCGTGGACCCCGCCGGTGATGAAGGTCTTCGACCCGTTGAGGACGTAGTGCGTGCCGTCCCCGGAAAGCCTGGCGGTGGTCTTCATGCCGGCCAGGTCCGAGCCGGTGCCGGGCTCGGTCATGGCGATGGCGGTCATCATGTCGCCGGAGACGAAGGAGGGCAGCCAGCGCCGCTTCTGCTCCTCGGTCGCGTACTTCAGGAGGTAGGGCAGGCAGAGCGCCGTGTGCACGCTGCTGCCGCCGAAGCTGACGCCCACCCGGGCGCACTCCTCGGCGATGACGGCCTGGAACTTGAAGCTGCGCTCGCCCGCGCCGCCGTACTCCTCGGGCACCTCGATGCCGAAGACGCCCAGCTCGCCGAGCTTCTTGTAGAACTCCCGGGGCGCCGAACCCGCCTCGCGCCACTCGTCGTAGACCGGCACGACCTCGGCCGCGATGAAGTCGCGGATCGTCTCGCGGAAGGCCTCGTGGTCCTCGTTGTACACCGTGCGACGCATTGGCTGCCATTCCCCTCGTGCGGGCCCGGGAACCCCGGGCTCATGCCTGGCCAAGCGCTTGCTCAGGCGAAGCTACCGGGGAGTCACCAGAGCTGTCCAGAGCGGACTGGACCGAACGGGTGACCCGGCCGGGTCAGCCTGCGGACGGCTCGGCGGGCTCCTCGCCGGACTCCTCGCCGGGCGTCCCGGCAGACGGATCGGCGGGCGCATCGGCAGGCGCCGGCCCGCCGTCCGTCAGCGACGCGAAGGCCCCGTGGGCCAGGCGGCGCAGCAGGGCCGCCGTGGCCGTGCGGCCGGGGAGCGCGCCGGGGCGGCCGAGGTGCGGCGTGGAGTTGAGGAGGCCGAAGACGGCGTGGACGGCGGCGCGCACCTCCGCCTCGCCGGAGTCCGGGTGCAGCCGGCCGACGACGTCGACCCACAGCTCCACGTACTGCCGCTGCAGCGAGCGGACCCGCTTGCGGTCGCTGTCGCGCAGCTGGCCCAGCTCGCGGTCGTGGAGGGTGATCAGGGCCCGGTCGTCGAGGGCGAAGTCGATGTGGCCGTCGATGAGGGAGCCGAGAACGGCGTCCGGGCCCTCGCCCGTCGAGGTGGCGTCGATGACGCGGCGCTGCCCGCCCGCGAAGAGCCGCTCGCTGATGCCGACCAGGAGCTCGGCGAGCATCGCGTCCTTGCCGGCGAAGTGCCGGTAGAGGCCGGGTCCGCTGATGCCGACCGCGGCGCCTATCTCGTCGACCCCCACACCGTGGAAGCCGCGCTCCGCGAAGAGGCGGGCCGCCTCCCGGAGGATCTGCTCGCGGCGGGTGGGGGCGGCGGGTGCCGGGGTGGTCCGGGTTGGTGCGTCGTTCACGAAAGAGATTCTAGACAGCGGCGTTAGTGGTCGTTAACCTGAAGGAAACGTGTTAACGCTCATTAACACCGAGCGGCTCAGTGACCGAGCAAGGGAGCTCGAGTACATGCAGCAGGCACCGGCGCTGGGGAGCGCCGCCGATCCGGCGTCCGACGCCTGGCGGGCGAACGAGGCCGCGCACCGCGAGCTGTCCGCGGAGCTGCGGGAGCGGCTGGCCGCGGCGCGGCTCGGCGGCGGGGAGCGGGCCCGGGCGCGGCACACCGCCCGCGGCAAGCTCCTGCCGCGCGACCGCGTCGACGCCCTGCTGGACCCCGGTTCCCCCTTCCTGGAGCTCGCCCCGCTGGCCGCCGAGGGGATGTACGGCGGGGCCGCACCGGCCGCGGGCGTCATCTCCGGCATCGGCCGGGTCTCCGGGCGCGAAGTGGTGATCGTCGCCAACGACGCCACCGTCAAGGGCGGTACGTACTACCCGATGACGGTCAAGAAGCACCTGCGCGCGCAGGAGATCGCCCTGGAGAACCGGCTGCCCTGCCTGTACCTGGTGGACTCGGGCGGCGCCTTCCTCCCCATGCAGGACGAGGTCTTCCCCGACCGCGACCACTTCGGCCGCATCTTCTACAACCAGGCGCGGATGTCCGGCGCGGGCATCCCGCAGATCGCCGCGGTGCTCGGCTCCTGCACCGCCGGCGGCGCCTACGTCCCGGCGATGAGCGACGAAGCGGTGATCGTCCGCGGCCAGGGCACGATCTTCCTGGGCGGCCCCCCGCTGGTGAAGGCCGCCACGGGCGAGGTCGTCACGGCCGAGGAGCTGGGCGGCGGCGAGGTCCACTCCAAGGTGTCGGGCGTCACCGACCACCTCGCGGAGAGCGACGAGCACGCCCTGCGGATCGTCCGGACGATCGTCTCCACGCTCCCCGAGCGGGGCGCCCTCCCCTGGCCCGTCGAGCCGGCCGAGGCGCCGGCCGTCGATCCCGCCGGGCTCTACGGCGCCGTCCCGGCCGACTCCCGCACCCCGTACGACGTGCGCGAGGTCATCGCCCGCGTCGTCGACGGCTCGCGGTTCGCCGAGTTCAAGGCCGAGTTCGGGCAGACGCTGGTGACCGGCTTCGCCCGCATCCACGGCCACCCCGTCGGCATCGTCGCCAACAACGGCATCCTGTTCTCCGAATCCGCCCAGAAGGGCGCGCACTTCATCGAGCTGTGCGACCAGCGCGGCATCCCCCTGGTCTTCCTGCAGAACATCTCCGGCTTCATGGTCGGCCGGCAGTACGAGGCGGGCGGCATCGCCAAGCACGGCGCGAAGATGGTGACGGCCGTGGCCTGCACCCGAGTCCCCAAGCTCACGGTCGTCATCGGCGGCTCCTACGGCGCCGGCAACTACTCGATGTGCGGCCGGGCCTATTCGCCGCGCTTCCTGTGGATGTGGCCCAACGCCAAGATCTCCGTCATGGGCGGCGAGCAGGCGGCCTCCGTCCTCGCCACCGTCAAGCGCGACCAGCTCGAAGCCCGCGGCGAGAGCTGGAGCGCCGAGGACGAGGAGGCCTTCCGGGCCCCCGTCCGCGAGCAGTACGAGACCCAGGGCAGCGCCTACTACGCCACCGCGCGCCTGTGGGACGACGGCGTCATCGACCCCCTGGAGACCCGGCAGGTGCTGGGCCTGGCGCTGACGGCCTGCGCCAACGCCCCCCTGCCCGAGAAGGACACCACCGCGCCCGGCTACGGCGTCTTCCGGATGTGAGGCGGAGCATGTTCGAGACTGTCCTTGTCGCCAACCGGGGCGAGATCGCCGTCCGGGTCATCCGCACGCTGCGCGCGCTCGGCATCCGTTCGGTCGCCGTCTTCAGCGACGCCGACGCCGGAGCGCGGCACGTCCGCGAGGCCGACACCGCCGTGCGCATCGGCCCGGCCGCGGCCGCGGAGAGCTATCTGTCGATACCGCGCCTGCTGGAGGCCGCGGCCCGCACCGGCGCCCAGGCCGTCCACCCCGGCTACGGCTTCCTCGCCGAGAACGCCGCCTTCGCCCGCGCCTGCGCCGGTGCCGGGCTCGCCTTCATCGGCCCGCCGGCCGGGGCCATCGAGCTCATGGGCGACAAGATCCGGGCCAAGGAGACCGTGCAGGCCGCCGGCGTGCCCGTGGTGCCCGGCTCCTCCGGCAGCGGTCTGACCGACGCCGAGCTCGAAGCCGCCGCCCTCGCGATCGGCATGCCCGTGCTCCTCAAGCCCTCCGCGGGCGGCGGCGGCAAGGGCATGCGCCTCGTGCGCGACGCCGCCCTGCTCGGCGAGGAGATCGCCGCCGCCCGGCGCGAGGCCCGCGGCTCCTTCGGCGACGACACCCTCCTCGTCGAGCGCTGGATCGACCGCCCCCGCCACATCGAGATCCAGGTCCTGGCCGACGGCCACGGCCACGCGATCCACCTGGGCGAGCGCGAGTGCTCCCTGCAGCGCCGCCACCAGAAGATCATCGAGGAGGCGCCCTCGCCGTTCCTCGACGAGGCCACGCGCGCCGCGATGGGCGAGGCGGCGGTCCAGGCCGCGCGCTCCTGCGGTTATGCGGGCGCGGGCACGGTCGAGTTCATCGTGCCGGGCGACGACCCCGCCTCGTACTACTTCATGGAGATGAACACCCGCCTCCAGGTCGAGCACCCCGTCACCGAGATGATCACCGGCCTGGATCTGGTCGAGTGGCAGGTACGGGTCGCCGCCGGCGAGCATCTGGATGTCTCCCAGGAGCAGGTGACCCTCCGCGGCCACGCCGTGGAGGCCCGCATCTGCGCCGAGACCGCGCGCGTGAGCGCCGGCGGCGAGCGGGTCGACTTCCTGCCGTCCGCGGGCACGGTGCGGCTGCTGCGCGAACCCGCGGGCGAGGGCGTCCGCGTCGACTCGGGCCTGATGGAGGGCACGGACGTCGGCACGTCCTACGACCCCATGCTCGCCAAGGTGATCGCCCACGGCCCCGACCGGGAGACGGCGCTGCGCCGCCTGCGGGCCGCCCTCGCGGACACGGTCGTCCTGGGCGTCGACACCAACGCGGGCTTCCTGCGGCGGCTGCTGGCGCATCCGGACGTGGTGGCCGGCGCGCTCGACACGGGCCTCGTCGACCGCGACGCGGCCGCGCTGGTGGAGCAGGAGGTGCCGGCCGAGGTGTACGCGGCAGCGGCACTGCTGCGGCAGCAGGGGCTGGAGCCCGTGTCCCACGGCTGGGTGGACCCGTTCTCGGCCCCGTCGGGCTGGCGCCTGGGCGGCGAACCGGCGTGGACACCGCACCACGTGCGTGTGCCGGGCCACGATCCGGTGACGGTACGGGTGCGCGGCACCGCGCGGGATGCGCAGGTGACCGTGGACGCCCCTGCGCC
>NZ_JBAMDC010000283.1:0-8561 GCF_036961605.1 Streptomyces sp. KLMMK | reverse complement strand
GACGACTCCGGTCGGCAGGGTCAGCCCCGTCGCGCCGGCGAGCGCGTGCCGCAGCTCCGTGGCCGACACCGAGTCCATACCGGCCTCCAGGAAGCCGGTCTCCGGGCCGACCTCCTCGGGGCCGGCATGGCCGAGCACGGCGGCCGCGCGGGCCCGTACGAGGCGGGTCAGCAGCTCCTCCTGCCCGGCCGGGGTGGCGGCCGCCAGCCGGTCCCGCAGGGGTTCCCCGCCCACGGAATCCTCCGCGGACGCGGGCTCCTCCGGGGCGGTGAGGGCGCCGGCCGTCAGGGGGACGTCCGCCGCGAGCCAGTACCGCCGGCGCCGGAAGGCGTACGAGGGCAGGGGCGCCGTCGCCGTGCCGGGGTACAGGGCCCGCCAGTCGGGCGCGAGGCCGTCCGCGTACAGCTGTGCCACGCCCTGCGCCAGCACCACCGGTTCCTCGCCCTGCCGTCTGCCCAGGGGGACGAAGGTCCCCTCCGGGACGCTCTCCCGGGCCATGCCGGTCAGGACGGCGTCCGGCCCCAGCTCGGCGAAGCGCGTGGCACCGGCGTCCGCGAGGGACCGTACCCCCGCCGCGAAGCGGACCGGCTCGCGCACGTGGCGGACCCAGTACGCGGGATCGGACAGCAGGCCCCTCTCCGCCGGCCGCCCGGTCAGGTTCGATACGAGGGGGATGCGCGGCTCGTGGTACGTCACGCTCTCGGCGACGGCGCGGAAGCCGTCGAGCATGCCGTCCATGAGCGGCGAGTGGAAGGCGTGCGAGACCTTGAGCCGCTTGGCCTTCCCGAAGCCCTGCGCGATCCGCAGGACCTCGTCCCGCTCGCCGGAGATCACCACCGACGCGGGGCCGTTGACGGCCGCCAGGGCCACCCGGTCGGTGAGCAGCGGGAGGATCTCCTCCTCGCCGGCCCGGACCGCGGCCATCGCCCCGCCCGCGGGCAGCGCCTGCATCAGGCGGCCGCGGGCCGCGACGAGGGTGCACGCGTCCTGCAGCGTGAGGACGCCCGCGACGTGCGCGGCGGCGAGCTCGCCGATCGAGTGCCCGGCGAGGAGGTCGGGGCGGATCCCCCACGACTCCAGCAGCCGGAAGAGGGCGACCTCGTAGGCGAAGAGGCCGGTCTGCGCGTGGAGGGTCTGGTCGGCCCGGTCCGCGTCCGTGCCGGACAGGACGCCGGAGAGGCCGGTGCCGAGCGCCTCGTCCACCGCGTCGAAGGCCTCGGCGAACACCGGGTGGGCCGCCCGGAGCCCGGCGCCCATGCCGAGGCGCTGGGCGCCCTGCCCGGTGAAGAGGAACGCCGTGCGCCCGCCCTTGCGCGCGGTGCCCTGCACCACGGCGGGCGAGCTCTCGCCGGCGGCCAGGGCCCGCAGGCCGCGCAGCAGCTGGGCGCGGTCGGTGCCCACGACGGCGGCGCGGTCGCCGAGGACGGCGCGCCGGGTGCCCAGCGACCGGGCGACGGCGGCCGGTCCGAGCTCCGGCCGGGCCTCGGCGTACGCGTGGAGGCGCTCGGCCTGGGCGGGCAGGGCCTGGCGGCCGCGGGCGGACAGCGGCCAGATCAGGACGGGCGGTACAGGGCCGGACTCCGGCTGCTCCGGGACGGGCTCGGCCGGGGCTTCCTCGATGGCTTCCTCGATGATGGTGTGGGCGTTGGTGCCGCTGATGCCGAACGAGGAGATACCGGCCCGGCGCGGACGGCCGTCGGCCTCCGGCCACTCACGCGCCTCCGTCAGCAGTTCGACACTGCCCGCCGTCCAGTCCACCTGCCGCGAAGGCTCGCCCACGTGCAGGGACTTGGGCAGGAGACCGTGGCGCATGGCCAGCACCATCTTGATGACTCCCGCCACTCCGGCGGCGGCCTGCGTGTGACCGATGTTCGACTTGACGGACCCCAGCCACAGCGGCCGGCCCGCCGGCCGCTCCTGCCCGTACGTGGCGAGCAGCGCCTGAGCCTCGATCGGATCGCCCAGGGTGGTACCGGTGCCGTGCGCCTCCACCACGTCCACCTCAGCAGCCGACAGCCCCGCACTCTCCAGCGCCTGCCGGATCACCCGCTGCTGCGACGGACCGTTCGGAGCCGTCAGACCGTTGGACGCGCCGTCCTGGTTCACCGCCGAGCCCCGGACGACGGCCAGCACCTCGTGCCCGTTGCGCCGCGCGTCCGACAACCGCTCCACCACGAGGATGCCCACGCCCTCGGCGAATCCGGTGCCGTCCGCGCCGTCGGCGAAGGACTTGCACCGGCCGTCGGGCGAGAGCGCCCCCTGCCTGCTGAACTCGACGAACGTGCCGGGCGAGGCCATGACCGTGACCCCGCCGGCCAGCGCCAGGGTGCACTCGCCCTGACGCAGGGACTGGGCAGCCAGATGGAGGGCGACCAGCGACGACGAGCACGCGGTGTCGATCGACAGCGTCGGCCCCTCCAGACCGAGCGTGTACGCCACCCGGCCCGACACGATGCTGCCCGAACCGAAACTCCCGAAGTAGTCGTGGTACATCAACCCGGCGAACACCCCGGTCCGGCTCCCCTTCAGCGAACCCGGGTCGATCCCCGCACTCTCCAGCGCCTCCCACGAACCCTCCAGCAGCAACCGCTGCTGCGGATCCATCAACAACGCCTCACGCGGACTGATCCCGAAGAACCCCGCGTCGAACTCCCCCGCATCGTGCAGGAACCCGCCCTCGGCGGTGTAGCTCCTGCCTTCGGCGCCGGGTTCCGGGTCGTGGAGGTCGGGGTCCCAGCCGCGGTCGGCGGGGAAGCCGGTGATGCCGTCCCCGCCCTCCGCAACCAGGTCCCACAACTCCTCCGGCGAGCGCACGCCGCCCGGGTACCGGCACGCCATCCCCACGATCGCGATCGGCTCCCGCAGCGCGGCGGTCAGCTTGCGGTTCCGCTCCCTCAGCCGGTCGGCCTCCTTGAGCGAAGCGCGGAGCGCTTCGACCATCCTGGCGTCCGGTGTCTCGGGCTGAGCCACGTTCCCACTCCTTGTCACAGGGCGTCGCCGTCCCCGGCCGTGCCTTCGAGAGCCAGGCTGATCAGGCTCTCCGCGTCCATGGCGTCGATCGACGCGCCGCTCCCGCCACCCTGGTCCGCGCCGGGCCGCGGCCGGACCCCGGCCAGCTCCAGCAGGCCGTCGAGCAGGCCCGCGTCGCGCAGTGCGGCCAGGGGAAGCCCCGCGAGGGCGCGGCGGACGGCCGCTTCCTCACTCCCCTCGGCACCGGCGGCGGACCGCCCGGCCGGGGCCAGTTCGGCGGCCAGGTGCTCCGCCAGAACCTGCGGGCTCGGGTAGTCGAAAATCAGCGTGGCCGGGAGCCGCAGGCCGGTCGTCTCGTTGAGGCCGTTGCGGAACTCGACCGCGGTCAGCGAGTCGAAGCCCAGCTCGCCGAACGCGCGGTCCGGCTCGATCGCGGTGATCCCCAGCACTGCCGCGGCCTGTTCGCCGACCACCTCCAGGAGCAGCGGGGTGCGCTCCTGCGCGGGCAGCCGCGCCAGCCGGTCGCGGAGCGCGGCGGACGCCGTCGACGCGGCCCGGACGACGGTCCGGGACGGCCGGACGAGGCCGCGCAGCAGCGGCGGGACGCGGCCGGAGCGGGCCATGGCGGCCGTGTCGAGCCGGGCGGGCATCAGCACGGTCTCCTCGTGGCCGGACGCCGCGTCGAACAGGGCCAGGCCCTCCTCCGCGCCGAGGCCGGCCACGCCCGCCTGGGCGAGGCGCCGGGTGTCGGCGTCGCCGAGGCGGTCGGCCATGCCCCCGCCGCCGGACCACGCGCCCCAGGCCAGGGAGGTGGCCGGCAGGCCGGCCGCCCTGCGGTGCACGGCCAGGGCGTCGAGGAAGGAGTTGGCCGCGGCGTAGCTCGCCTGTCCGGGGCTGCCGAGCAGGCCGGCGGCCGAGGAGAAGAGGACGAACGCCGACAGCGGCCGGTCCTTGGTGAGGTCGTGAAGGTGCCGGGCGGCGTCCGCCTTGGGGCGGAGCACGGTGTCGAGGCGCTCCGGCGTCAGGGAGTCGATCACGCCGTCGTCGAGGACACCGGCGGCGTGGACGACGCCGGTCACCGGGTGCTCGGCCAGGAGCCGCTCCAGGGCGTCCCGGTCGGCGGCGTCGCAGGCGGCGACGGTGACCTCGGCGCCCAGGGCGGTGAGTTCGGCCCGGAGCCCGGCCGCCCCGGGGGCGTCGGGGCCGCGCCTGCTGGTCAGCAGCAGCTTCGGCACGCCGTGTGCGGTGACCAGGTGGCGTGCCACGAGGCGGCCGAGGGCGCCGGTCCCGCCGGTGACGAGCACGGTCCCGTGCCAGTCGGCGGAGCGCGCGGCGGACTGCGCGGCCCGGACGAGCCGCGGTGCGCTGAGGACGCCCGAGCGCAGGGCGAGCTGGGGTTCGCCGGTCGCGACGGCCGCGGGCAGCAGCCGGTACGCGTCGGGTCCGGCGTGCGCGCCGAGGTCGATCAGGACGATGCGGCCGGGGTGTTCGGACTGCGCGGACCGCAGCAGGCCCCAGGCCGCGGCGCCGGCCAGGTCGGTGACGTCCTCGCCGTCGGTGCTGACGGCCCCGCCGGTCACGACGGCCAGGGTCGAGGCCTCGAACCGCGGGTCGGCGAGCCAGGACCGGAGCCGGCCGAGCAGGCCGGCCGTGCCGGAGCGGACGGCCTGCGGGCCGTCGCCGCCGGTGTACGGCAGAACGAGCACGTCGGCCGGGGCAGGCAGGTGTGCCGCGGCCTCGCCGAGGTCCGCGACCGCGTGGACGGCGGTGACCTCCCCTTCGAGGGCGCCCGCGATCCCCTGCGCGTCGTCGAGCACGGCCCAGCGGCCGGCGGCGGAGGCCACGTCGTCGCCGGGCGCCTTGACCCACTCCACGGCGAACAGCGTGTCGCTCCTGCCCGCGGCGGCGGAGGCGAGGCGGTCGGCGGAGACCTCGCGCAGCGTCAGCGACCGCACGGAGAGCACCGGTGCGCCCAGCCCGTCGGTGGCCTCGATCCGTACGGAACCGGGACCGTCACCGGTGATCCGTACGCGCAGGGCGGTCGCTCCCACGGCGTGCAGCTCGACGCCGGTCCAGGCGAACGGCAGCATCATGCGCCCGGCGGCGCCCTCCCGCAGCCCGATCGCGTGCAGCGCGGCGTCGAACAGCGCCGGGTGCAGGGCGAACGCGTCGGTCTCCACGGGCAGTTCGATCTCCGCGAAGACCTCGTCGCCGCGCCGCCAGGCGGCGCGCAGGCCCTGGAACCGCGGCCCGTAGGAGGCGCCGAGCGCGGCCAGCCGCTCGTACACGCCGTCCAGGTCGAGCGGTTCGCCGGCGGGCGGCCAGGCCTGCGGCGCCGCCGCGGCGGGGACGGCCCCGGCCTTCAGGAGGCCGGTGGCGTGCGTGGTCCACGGGTCGCCCGCGGCGGCCGCGGACCAGACCCGGAAGGCCCGGGCTCCGGAGGCGTCCGGTTCGCTCACGGTGCACTGCAGGCGCACGGTGCCGTTCCCGGGCAGGACGAGGGGTTCGGCGATGGTCAGCTCCTCGACCGTGCCGCATCCGGCGCGTGCCCCGGCGGCGAGGGCCATCTCCACGAACGCCGTGCCGGGAAGCAGCACCGTGCCGCCGACGGCGTGGTCGGCGAGCCACGGGTGGCTCTGCAGGGAGAGGCTGCCGGTGAACAGCAGCCCGTCGGCTCCGGCCAGTTCCACGGCGGTGCCGAGCAGCGGGTGGCCGGCGGCGGCGCGGAGGCCGGGGGCGTCGCTCGCCATCCAGTAGCGGCGGCGCTGGAAGGCGTACGTGGGCAGGTCGACGCCGCGCCCGTCCGGCAGCAACCGCGCCCAGTCCACCGTGCCGCCGTGGGCGTGGAGCGCGCCGAGCGCGGCGGCGACCGCGGCCGGCTCGTCCCTGTCCTTGCGCAGCACGGCGATCAGGGCGGCGTCGCCGGTCAGGCACCCGGCGGCCAGCGCGGTCAGTACGCCGCCGGGGCCGATCTCGGCGAAGCGGCGCGCGCCCGCGTCCTCGAGGGTGCGCACGGCGTCGGCGAAGCGCACCGCCGAGCGGGCGTGGCGCACCCAGTACTCCGGCGAGCACAGCTCGTCCTCCTCGGCAAGGGCGCCGGTGAGGGCGGAGACGAAGGGGATGCGGGGCGGGTGGAAGGCAATGCCCTCGGCGGTCTCGCGGAAGGCGTCGAGCATCGGTTCCATGAGGGGCGAGTGGAAGGCGTGGCTCACGGCGAGTTCCCGGGTCCGCTCGAAGCGGGCCGCGACCGCGCGGACCTCCTCCGCCGGGCCCGAGAGCACGACGGAGTCCGGGCCGTTGACGGCCGCGATGCTGACGTCGCCGGTCAGCAGGGGCGCGACCGCGTCCTCGGCGGCCTTGACGGCGACCATGGCGCCGCCGGCGGGCAGGGCCTGCATGAGCCGGCCGCGGGCGGCGACCAGGGCCGCCGCGTCGGCCAGGGACCAGACGCCCGCGACGTGGGCGGCGGCGAACTCGCCGACGGAGTGCCCGGCCAGCAGGTCCGGCCGGACGCCCCAGGACTCCAGCAGCCGGAAGAGGGCGACCTCGACGGCGAACAGGGCGGGCTGGGTGTATGCGGTCCGCTCCAGCAGCTCCGCGGAGGACAGCACGTCGCGCAGGGGCCGGTCCAGCAGCGGGTCGAGGTGGCCGCAGATCTCGTCGAGGGCGCGGTCGAAGGCCGGGAAGGCCGCGGCGAGTTCCAGGCCCATGCCGGCGAGCTGCGAGCCCTGGCCGGAGAAGAGGAAGGCGAGCCTGCCGTCCGTCGCCGTTCCGGTGACCACGGACGGCGAGGCGGTTCCGGCGGCCAGCGCGCGCAGGCCGCGCAGGAGCTCCTCGCGGTCTCCGCCGGTGACGGCCGCGCGGTGGGTGAGCGCGGTCCGCGCGCCGGCGAGGGCGCCGGCGACGCGGTGCGGGTCGAGGTCGTCCCGGTCCGCCAGGTGGGACAGCAGCCGTCCGGCCTGGGCGCGCAGGGCGTCCTGGTCGTGGCCGGACAGCAGCCACGGTACGGCCGGGAGCTGTGCGGCCTGCGGCTCCGGAGCAGGCTCGGCGTCCGCGGGGGCGGCTTCGAGGACCACGTGCGCGTTGGTGCCGCTGATGCCGAAGGAGGAGACGCCGGCCCGGCGCGGGCGCCCGTACTCCGGCCATTCCCGGGCCTCGGTCAGGAGCCGGACGGTGCCGTCCGACCAGTCGACGTGCCGGGAGGGCTCGTCGACGTGCAGGGTCCGGGGCAGGACCTCGTTGCGGAGGGCCTGCACCATCTTGATCACGCCGGCGACGCCGGCCGCGGCCTGGGTGTGCCCGAGGTTCGACTTGACCGAGCCCAGCCACAGCGGGCGGTCGCCGGTGTGCTCCTTGCCGTAGGTGGCGATCAGGGCCTGGGCCTCGATGGGGTCGCCGAGCGTGGTGCCGGTGCCGTGCGCCTCCACCACGTCGACGTCGGCGCCGGAGATGCCCGCGGCGGCCAGGGCCCGGCGGATGACGCGCTGCTGGGCGGGGCCGTTGGGGGCGGTGATGCCGTTGGAGGCGCCGTCCTGGTTGACCGCGGTGCCGCGGACGACCGCGAGGACCCGGTGCCCGTTGCGGCGGGCGTCGGAGAGCCGTTCGAGGAGGAGGACGCCCGCGCCCTCGCTGAAGCCCGTGCCGTTGGCGGCGTCGGCGAAGGGGCGGCAGCGGCCGTCGCGCGACAGGCCGCGCTGGCGGCTGAACTCGACGAAGGTCCCGGGGGTCGCCATCACCGTGACGCCGCCGGCCAGGGCGAGCGTGCACTCGCCCCGGCGGAGGGACTGCACCGCGAGGTGCAGGGCGACGAGCGACGAGGAGCAGGCGGTGTCGACCGACAGCGTCGGCCCCTCCAGGCCGAGCGTGTAGGCGACGCGGCCCGAGACGAGGCTGCCGGAGCCGAAGCTGCCGAAGTAGTCGTGGTACATGACGCCGGCGAACACCCCGGTCCGGCTCCCGCGCAGCCCGGCCGGGTCGATGGCGGCCCGTTCGAGCGCCTCCCACGACGTCTCCAGCAGCAGTCGCTGCTGGGGGTCGGTGACGAGTGCCTCTTCGGCGTCCATGCCGAAGAAGGCGGCGTCGAAGTCGCCCGCATCGTGCAGGAACCCGCCGTGCCGGGCGTAGCTGGTGCCCTCGCGGTCGAGGGTGGGGTCGTAGAGCGCCTCCAGGTCCCAGCCGCGGTCGGCGGGGAACTCGCCGACGGCGTCGCTCTCCCCGGTGATCAGCCGCCACAGGTCCTCGGGCGAGTTCACCCCGCCGGGGTAGCGGCAGCTCATCCCGACGATCGCGACGGGTTCGTCGTCGGCCGCCGCGGTGGCCGTCTCCGCGGGTGCCGCGTCGAGCCCGCCGACGAGCTCGGCGAGCAGGTGACGGGCGAGGCCGGCGGGGCTGGGGTGGTCGAAGACCACGGTCGCGGGCAGCCGCAGACCGGTGGCCGCGCTCAGCCCGTTGCGCAGCTCGACGGCGGCCAGCGAGTCGAAGCCCAGCTCCCGGAAGGCCTTGTCGCGCTCGACGGCGTCGCCCGACCGGTGGCCGAGCACGGCGGCGACGTGCGTGCGCACGAGGTCGACCAGGACCGGCTCGCGCTCGGC
>NZ_JBAMDC010000282.1:0-8607 GCF_036961605.1 Streptomyces sp. KLMMK | reverse complement strand
GTGCCGCCCTGCGCCACCACCCGCAGCATCCCCTCCGCCTCCTCGGCGCCGAGCCGCAGGGCGGGATCCTTGCGCAGCAGCCCCTCCAGGACGGGCGCGAGCGCCCCCGCCCGCACGGGCGCCGGGAGCTGCTGGTCCACCACGGCCCGCATGGTGGAGAGCGGGGTGTCCTGACGGAAGGGGGAGACGCCCTCCACCGTCGCGTACAGCGTCACCCCGAGGGACCAGAGGTCCGACCCCGGCCCCGGCGGATGCCCCAGCGCCCGCTCGGGGGCCAGGAACTCGGGCGAACCCACCAGCTCTCCGGTCCGGGTGAGCGCCGAGCTCCCCTCGACCGTCGCGATGCCGAAGTCGGTGAGGACGACACGCCCGTCGTTGGCGAGGATGACGTTTCCCGGTTTTACGTCCCGGTGCAGCACGCCCGCCGCGTGCGCCCCCCGGAGCGCGGAGAGCACACCGGCGCCGATGTGCGCCGCGCGCGCCGGGGCCAGAGGGCCCTCGGCCTCCAGGACGTCGGCCAGGGACAGGCCGCGCACCAGCTCCATGACGATCCAGGGCCGCCCGTCCTCGGAGACCACGTCGAAGACGGTGACGACATGGGGGTGCGAGATGCGCGCCGCGGCCCGGGCCTCGCGCTCCAGGCGCACGTACAGCTGCCGGATCTCGTGCTCGAGCAGGCCCGACGGCGCCCGGACCTCCTTGACGGCCACCTCGCGGTCGAGCACTTCGTCCCGCGCGCGCCACACCACGCCCATGCCGCCCTGGCCCAACCGCTCCAGCAGCCGGTAACGGCCCGCCACCACCCGGTCCGGCGGCACCGCTGCGCCCTCCGGACCGCCCCCGAACGTCCCGCTCATCGACGGGCCCCCTCCACCAAGAGAGCGATTCGGGGTGAATCTACCGCAACGGAGCGTGATCGCCCCCTCTTCTGCATATCCTTGTCCCGCTAACTCGCCCACAGTGACGGCAGGTTCACGCCAGCCCTGTCAACGCCCTTGACGGAGTGGTGAATCCGCCCCGCCGATGCGCGGGTGACGGAATGGGGCGGTAGGGTTACCCTGCCTGAGCCGGGTGCCTCGTTCGGGTGGGGAGTCTCAATGGATCAGATAGCAATGCGCGGCAGGCCACGGGTGCCTGCCATCAGCTGCAACAGCGGTGCGTCCAGCGCGCGCCTCGACCGCCATCTGGCGGTACTGGGCGGGCCTGCCGTGCCCCAGCGCGAAGTCGAAGGGGCGACCCTGCTGATGCGCGAGCTGACCACGCGTGATCACACGCGCACCAAGCAGAGCCGGACCGCGAAGGTCTCCCTCTTGGCGCCGCTCAGACGCCTGCGCCGCTCCCTCTTCGGCAACCACGACTGAGCCCCGCCCCGAGCGCAGCGCCCCGCAGCCGTTCCGTCATCGACAGCGACACCGGTGCGACGCCGTCGGCCCTCCACCCTCTCCCCAGGGCGCGGCCGTACGGCGCCGTGGCATGTCCGGGCCCGTCTCCGGCCGTGCGGCGATCAGGCTGAGTCCCGTGCGTACCGCCGCACCGTGAGCGGCACGAACACCGCGAGCAGCAGCAACGCCCAGCCGGTCGCCGCCAGGACGGGGTGCGCGACCGGCCAGGACGCGTCCGCCGCGGCGGGGCCGTTGCCGAAGAGCTCCCGGCAGGCGGTGGTGAGCGCGCTGATCGGGTTCCACTCGGCCACGGTGCGCAGCCAGCCCGGCATGCCCTCGGTCGGCACGTAGGCGTTCGACAGCAGCGGCAGCATGAAGGTCGCACCGGCCATCTGGCCCGCGGTCTCCTCGTTCCCGAGCACCAGGCCCAGGTAGTGGCCCAGCCAGGCCGTGACCAGCCGGAAGAGCAGCAGCAGCGCGAAGGCGCCCGCGGCGTCGGCCGCGCTGCCCTCGATCCGCCAGCCGACGGCGAGCCCGCACAGCACCAGCGGCACCATGCCGATTGCCGCGAGCGTCACGTCCGCCGCCGTCTGCCCCGCCGGAAGCGCGAACCGGCTCATGGGCAGGGTGCGGAAGCGGTCCATCACCCCGCGCTGGGAATCCTGCGCGGATGCCAGCATGGATGTCATCACTCCGTTGACGGCCGTCACCGCGAACAACCCCGGTACGAGGTACGCCCGGTAGTTCGCGCCCCCTTCCAGCGCCACTGCGCTGCCGAAGACATAACCGAAGAACAGCAGCATGGTCACGGGCATGGTGAGCGTGATGACGAGCAGCCCGGGCACGCGTCGCATGCGGCGGAGGTGACGGCCGAGTACGGCCCAGGTGTCGGACAGCGCGAGGGTGCTCATGCGGCGGCCTCCCCGGCTCCGGCTCCGGCCTCGGTCCCGGTGCGGTGGTCCGCGCCCGAGGTCAGGTGCAGGAAGACCTCGTCCAGCGTGGGCCGGCGCAGGCCGGCGTCGGCGAGGGGGACGCCCGCCGCGTCGAGTTCGCGCACGAGGTGAGGGAGCGTCAGGTCGTGGTCGGTGGTGACCGCTGCGGCCGCGCGCCGCCCGGTGTCGAGCACCGGCTGCCCGCCGGTGAGCCGGGCCAGGACGGCCGCCGCGTCCGCGAGCGCCTCCTCCTCCGCGACGACCACCTCGGCGCGGGCGCCGAGCCGGGCCTTGAGCTGTGCGGGGGTGCCCCGTACGGCGGCCCGCCCGTGGTCGATCAGCACGACGTCGTCGGCCAACTGATCCGCCTCCTCCAGGTATTGCGTGGTGAGCAGCACGGTGGTGCCGTGTCGCGTCAGTTCGCGGACGGCGTCCCAGATCGCGCTGCGGCTGGCCGGGTCGAGGCCGGTCGTCGGCTCGTCGAGGAAAAGCACGCGGGGCTTGGTCAGCACGCTCGCGGCGAGGTCGAGCCGGCGGCGCATGCCGCCCGAGTAGGTGCGGGCCGGGCGGTCGGCGGCGTCCTCGAGGCCGAAGTGGTCCAGCAGGACGTCGGCGCGGTCGCGCGCGGTCGCACGCCCCAGCCGGTGCAGACGGCCGAACAGCCGAAGGTTCTCGCGGCCGGTCAGATCGGCGTCCACGGAGGTCGCCTGGCCGGTCACCCCGATGGCGCGGCGTACGTCCCGGGGTGCGCGCACCACGTCGTGCCCGGCGACCCGCGCGGTGCCCGCGTCGGGCCCGATGAGCGTGGTCAGGAGGCGGACGGCGGTGGTCTTGCCCGCGCCGTTGCGCCCCAGCAGGGCGCAGACGCTTCCTTCGGGCACGGCCAGGTCGAGCCCGCGCAGCGCGCGGACGTCCCCGAACCGCTTCTCCAGTCCCTCACTATGTACAGCGTACGTAGTCATGGCGCGACCCTATCCCACTACGTACGTCGTACGTAACTAGGATGGTGGGCGAGGTGATGTGATCCATGGCAGCCAGCGGCCGCACGGCCAACCCCGAGGTCATCTGGGCGCGCCCCGAACGCGCGGCCCGGGGCCCCCGCCCCGCGCACACCCGCGCCGAGATCGCGGCCGCGGCCGTGCGCGTCGCGGACGCGGAGGGACCCGAGGGCGTCTCGATGCGCCGCGTGGCCGCCGAGACCGGCTGCGCCACGATGTCGCTCTACAACTACGTCCCGCGCAAGGAGGACCTGTACGAGCTGATGGTCGACGCCGTCAGCGCCGAGTACGACCTCTCCGCGGCGCCCTCGGGCGACTGGCGCGCCGACGCGCTGGCCCTCGCGGGGCAGACGCGCGCCCTGATACACCGCCACCCCTGGCTGCCGCGGCTGATGTCGCCCGCCCACGGCTTCAGCCCGAACGCCCTGCGGTACCTGGAGCACTTCCTGTGGGTGCTGGAGCCCCTCGACGCCGAGGGGGGCACCAAGATGGAGCTCATCTCCATGGTCAACGGGCTTGTCTCCACCTACGTGGTCAACGAGCTCTCCGAGGCCGAGCGGGCCCGCACCTCGCCCTTCCCGCCCGGTCAGGAGCACGCCGCACGCATGGCCCACCTGGCGCGCGAGCTCTCCGGCGGCGCCTACCCGCGCCTGGCCGGTGTCCTCGGCGCGGGCTTCGCCGCCGTGGACCTCGACGCACAGTTCGAGCGCGCCCTCGGCCGGGTGCTCGACGGCTTCGCCCCGGGGCGCGCCGGGGGGTGTCAGTCGGCGTCCGCCTCCAGCGTGACGCTGAAGGAGAACCGGTCGCCCCGGTAGCGGATCCGGGCCACGTCCACCGCCCGGCCCGAGGCGTCGTACGTCACGCCCGTGTAGTGCAGGATCGGGCTCAGCAGCGGCACCTGCAGCAGCCGTGCCGTCTCCGGGTCGGCCAGGCGGGCCTCGACCGTGTCGGTGATCCGGCTGATCCGCACGCCCACCGCGTCCCGCAGCACCTTCGTCATGGGCCAGCGCGCCAGGTCCGCCAGGTCGATGCGCTCGGCGAGCTCGGGGCGGACGAGGTTCTCCGCCCAGTTCGTCGGCTCGCCCGACTCCCCGTCGCAGCGCAGCCGGCGGAAGACCACCGCCTCCTCCAGGTCGGGGAAGTGCTCGCCCAGCTCCGCCGGGACCGCCGCCGGCCCGTGGCCCAGCACGGTGGTCTGCTCGCCGGACTGCTGCGCCACGATCGCGTCCACCGAGCCGAGCAGCCGCACGGGGGAGACCCGCCGGGCGCTCGGCTCGATGAAGGTGCCGCGCCTCCGGTGCCTGCTGATCAGCCCCTCCGCCTCCAGCTCCTTCAGCGCCTGCCTCATGGTCAGCACGCTCACGCCGTAGTGCTCGGCGAGGGCGTCCTCGGTGGGCAGACGCAGCGGGTCGCTCGGGCAGCGCCCGAGTATCGAGGCGCGCAGCGACTGCGACACCTGGTACCACAGCGGCAGCTTGCGGTTGAGCGCCAGGGAGTCGGGGGCGAAGGTGGTCACGGTCACGGGCACTCCGGCTCGTACGGCGTCACGGGCGGGGCTGGCGGAAATGACGCTCCAGACCCTGCCACACGTCGTCGTAGCGCGTCTGGAGATGGCCGGCGGTCCGGGCCTGCTCCGTCGCGGTCACGGGCCAGCGCGTCTCGAACATGAAGGCCAGGCCGTCGTCCACCTTCTGCGGCTGCAGCTCGGCCGCGCTCGCCTTGTCGAAGGTGTCCCGGTCCGGGCCGTGCGCCGACATCATGTTGTGCAGCGAGCCGCCGCCCGGGACGAAGCCGCCCTTCCCGGCGGCCTTCGCGTCGTAGGCGCCCTCGATGAGGCCCATGTACTCGCTCATCACGTTCCGGTGGAAGTACGGCGGCCGGAAGGTGTCCTCGCCCACCAGCCAGCGCGGCGCGAAGACGACGAAGTCGACGCCCGCCAGGCCCGGGGTGTCCGACGGGGACGTCAGCACCGTGAAGATCGACGGGTCCGGGTGGTCGTAGCTGATCGAGCCGATGACGTTGAAGCGGCGCAGGTCGTAGACGTACGGGACGAGGTTGCCGTGCCAGGCGACCACGTCCAGCGGCGAGTGGTCGTACGTCGCCGTCCAGAGGTTGCCGCAGAACTTGTTGACGACCTCGACGGGGCCCTCGACGTCCTCGTACGCGGCCACCGGGGCGAGGAAGTCGCGCGCGTTCGCCAGTCCGTTCGCGCCGATCGGCCCCAGGTCGGGGAGGGTGAAGGGCTGCCCGTAGTTCTCGCAGACGTAGCCGCGGGCGGTGGCGTCCAGCAGCTCCACCCGGAAGCGCACCCCGCGCGGGATCAGGGCCACGTGCCCGGGCTCGGCCCGCAGCAGCCCGAACTCCGTGCGCAGCAGCAGCCCGCCGCGCTCGGGCACGATGAGCAGCTCGCCGTCGGAGTCGCTGAACACCCGGTCCGTCATCGAGGCGTTCGCGGCGTAGAGGTGGACGGCCATGCCCGCGCGCTGGGTGACGTCGCCGTTGCCGCCCAGGGTCCACAGGCCGGCCAGGAAGTCCGTGCCTGCGGCCGGCTCGGGCAGGGGGTCCCAGCGCAGCCGGTTGGGGTCGGGCACGGCGTCGGCGAACGGCGCGCTCGCCAGGTGACCGTTGCCGGTGCGGGCGAAGGGCGGGTGCGCGGCGGAGGGCCGGATGCGGTAGAGCCACGACCGGCGGTTGCTGTGCCGGGGCTCGGTGAAGGCCGTGCCGCTCAGCTGCTCCGCGTACAGCCCGAGCGGGGCCTGCTGCGGGGAGTTGCGCCCTTCGGGCAGAGCCCCCGGGACGGCCTCGCTGCTGTGCTCGTTGCCGAAACCGGCCGAGTGGGCGAGGCCCTCGGCGGCCTTCCGCGCCTGCTCGTTGCCCGTACCGCTCATCGCGTGCTCCCAGCGCCGATGGATTCCTATGGGAGACCGTAGGATTCCCGGCGGGGTGCGTCAATGGATCAGCGCGGGAAACGGGCGGCCTGCTTCTCCCTACTTCTTCGCGTACCCCACCATGCGCAGCGCCAGGTCCGCGTACAGCTCGCCCACCTCGTCCGGCGTGCGCTTGCCCTCGGCGTTGAACCACCGGGCGACGTCGATGCACAGCGACAGCACCGCCAGCGTCGTCCCCGGCACGTCCGGGGTGCCGAAGTCGCCCGAGGCCACCCCGTCCTCGACGATGGTGCGCACCGCGGCGTCGGTGTCCCGGCGCAGGGCGACGATCTCGGCGTAGTGCTCCTCGCCCAGCGCCCCCAGCTCGTACTGCACGACCCGTGCGGTGGTGTGGTGCTCGGCGTGCCAGCGGACGAAGCACCGCACGGCCTCGGAGAGGCGGTCGGCCGGGCTGCCGCCCGAGTCCCGCGCCCGGCGCAGGATGTCCAGGGCGAGCCGGTGGCCGACGCTGCTGATGCGGTAGAGCAGCTCTTCCTTCGTCTTGTAGTGGATGTAGAGCGCGGCGGGGCTCATGCCGGCGCGGCCGGCGATGTCGCGGGTGGTGGTGGCGTGGTAGCCGCGCTCGGCGAAGGCCTCCACGGCGGCGATCACCAGCCGCCGCGCGGCGTCGGGCGTGACATCGGCCCACTGCCCGCTCTGCTGCCCCTCCGCACCCATCCCACGCCCCGCTCTCCCGGCCCGCCCCGGGCCCTGCGCCCGCGGAACGAACACCATACCCCGAGGTGAGCAAGCGCTTAGGGAGATGGGGAGCGGTCCGGTGCGCTACGGCCGCAGCGCCCGCATCAGCAGGTCCGCGAGGTGCCCGGCGACCTGCCCGGCGCTCAGCCGGCCCTCCGCGTGGTACCAGGCGCCCAGGTGGTGGACGGAGCCGAAGTGGTAGTCCACGACCAGGTCCGCGGGGGTGGCCGAGGAGAAGACCCCGGAGCGCTGGCCCTCCTCGACCAGGGCCCGGAAGCGCTCGTGGTAGCGGCGCCGCTCCGCCCGCACCTGCGCGAGCTTCTCGGGGCCCAGGTGGTGCATGGACCGGAAGAAGATCTTCGTGTCGTCGAGGTTCTCGATGGTGGTGACCACCACGTCGGCCGCCGCCTCCCGCAGCCGCTTCTCCACGGGCGCGTCCGAGCGGGCGAAGCAGTCCAGCCGCTCCTGCTGCAGGCGCAGCACGCGCGCGTACACCTCGTGCAGCAGGTCGTCCTTCGAGCCGAAGTAGTGGTAGAGAGCACCCTTGGTGACGCCCGCGGCCTCCACGATCTCCTGGACGGACGTGCGGTCGTAGCCCTGGTCGGCAAAGAGCCGGGTGGCGGCCGCGAGCAGCCGCTGCGGCACCGGCCACCCGCCCTCCACCACCACGCTCACAGGTCCTCTTCGAGCTTGCGCTGGAGGTGGTTCATGCCGCGCAGCCAGCGGTCGGGGTCGGTGGCGCGGGCCGCGTAGTAGTCGGCGACCTCGGGGTGCGGCAGGATCAGGAAGCGGCCCGCCGCCATCCCCTCGAAGAGCGCGTCGGCGACCTGCGCCGGCTCGATCGCCGTGGGCACGAGCACCAGGTCCCCGGCCGGGCCGGTGCCGCGCAGCATGTCCGTCCGCACGCCCTGCGGGCAGATGGCGTGCACGTCGATGCCGCAGTGGCGGTAGGTGAGGGAGAGCCATTCGGCGAAGGCGAGGGCGGCGTGCTTGGAGACGCTGTACGGGGCCGAGCCCAGCATCGTGAGCAGCCCGGCCGCGGAGACCGTCGCCACGAAGCGGCCGCTGCCGCGGTCGAGCCACTCCGGCAGCAGCTTGCGCGCCGCCCGCACGTGGGCCATGACGTTGACGTCCCAGGCGGTCTCCCAGAGGTCCTCCTCGGCCTCGGGACCGCCCGCGGGGGCCACGCCCGCGTTGGCGCAGTAGACGTCGACGCGGCCGCCGAGCGCCTCGCGGGCCGCCTGTACGACGTCGGAGGCGTCTCCCGGGACGGCCGTGGCGCCGATCTCCGCCGCGACCGCCTCCGCCTTGGCGGCGTCGAGGTCGTTGACCGCCACCCGCGCGCCCTCGGCCGCGAACCGGCGGGCGAGCGCGGCGCCGATGCCGCCCCCCGCTCCCGTGACGACGACTCCCGCGTCCCGCACAATGCCCACGCTCGGTCTCCCTCGGCTCGGCTGCACCGCGCAGACTAACCAGTCGGTATGTGACGGGGGAAGAGGCCGGAACACGTCCGCAGGCGCGCCCTCCGGCTGCGTCCTCCCGGGTGACGTCCCCCGCACCCCCGGCCTGAACTGCGGCGCGGCCCGGTCCGTCGAGGCGGTACCGCCGCGGTCACGCCGTACTGTCCGTGCCCATGCGGCACTCTTCCGGGGGACGCCCCCCGCACGCA
>NZ_JBAMDC010000281.1:0-8664 GCF_036961605.1 Streptomyces sp. KLMMK | reverse complement strand
TCCCAGCGGGTGAGGCGCACGGGCAGCACGGTGAGCGTGCCGAAGGCGAAGCGGAGGGCGTCGCCGGCGGTGGCGCGCGCGGGTGTCGTGTCGGTCATCGCGGGCACACTATCCGGCCCGCCGAGGGCAGTAGGTTGCCGGTGGAGGGCCGATCGGGAGCGGGTGCGTACGTCATGGGCCAGTGGTTGAGCCGCAACATCGTGGAGCCGGGGAAGCTGCCCCTGCTGCTCGCCCTGGCGGCCTTCGTCCTGACCTTCCTGGTGACCCGCGTCATCACCCGTCTGATCCGCGCGGGCAAGGGCCCCTTCCGCAACATCAGCCCCGGCGGGATGCACGTCCACCACGTGGTGCCCGGCGTGGTGCTGACGGTGATCGGCGGCTTCGGCGCCGTCGCCTCGGGCCGGCACGGCTTCGGGGCGATGGCCGCGGCCGTCCTGTTCGGCACGGGGGCGGGCCTCGTCCTCGACGAGTTCGCGCTGGTCCTGCACCTGGACGACGTCTACTGGACCGAGCAGGGCCGCAAGAGCGTCGAGCTCGTCGTGCTGACGGCGGCCCTCGTGGGCCTGGTGCTGGCCGGATTCCTGCCCTTCGGGGTGAACGAGCTGACCCCGGAGGAGCTGCACGACCGCGGCCTCGTGGTCGTCAACGTCCTGATCAACTTCCTGATCGCGCTGTTCGCCCTGGCCAAGGGCAAGCCGCGGATCGCCCTGATCGGCGCGGTGGTCCCGTTCGTCGCCCTCTTCGGCGCGGTGCGCCTGGCCCGCCCCGGCTCACCGTGGGCGCGGCGCTTCTACCGCAACCGGCCGCGGGCCCGCCGCCGGGCCCGGGTGCGGGCCTACCGGCACGACGCGCGCTGGGAGGCGGTCCGCAACAGGATTCACGACCTGCTGGCGGGCGCCCCGGACCGCTGACCGCACTCCACCTCCTCCTGCACGCGGGCCTCGCGGCGTCTGCGCCGCACCTCGTCCGCCGCGCACAGCGCGAGCACCGCGACGACGGCCGCGATGTGCTCCTTCCCCGCCAGGTTCGGCTTGATCACTACCTCCACGGCCATCGCGAGCACGACCGCGGCACAGGTGAACCAGGCCCGGTAGCGCCAGGAGACGAAGATCGCGAGCCCTACGACGGCCGCCGACGGGCCGGTGTCGACGACCTTGGCGGCCTCGGGCGGCAGCCCGAACACCGAGTCGGGACCGATATGGACGGCCAGCCGCGCGTACATCGTCCCGGCGAGCGTGGCCACGTAGGAGATGGCCAGCGTGCGCCACTTGCCCAGGCAGATCTCGGCGATGCCGAAGACCAGCAGGACCTGCGCCAGCGCGCCCCACACCGGCAGGTCCAGGGCCGGGACGAAGAGCGACAGCGGCGTCCGCAGCAGCGCGAGCCACCACGGCAGCTGCGCCTGCACCGAGCCGATCCGCTGCACCGGCTCGAAGCCCCAGGACTGGTTCTGGACGATCTGGAAGACGGAGGTGAGGAGGACCGCCGCGAGGGTCATCGGGATCGCCCGGAGCTTCTTGCGTACGAGCGCCCGCCGGACGGTCCCGGCCAGCGGGCCCCACTCGGTCAGCGCGGCGCGTCGCAGCGCCGCGCGGTTCATCGTCGGCTCTCCAGGTGCTTGCGGTTGAGCCACTTGGGCAGGCCGGGGGCCTCCAGGAAGCCCTCGGCGCGTGCGCTCGCGATGCCGATCCGCAGCAGATCGCTGCTCTTCTCGAACAGCATGAAACGAGGCTCCCAGATGGGGCGGTATTTCGCATTTGCTCGATAGAGGGACTCGATCTGCCACCAGCGGGAGAAGAAGCTGAGCAGGGAGCGCCACGCGCGCAGCACCGGTCCCGCGCCCAGCCTGGAGCCGCGCTCGAAGACCGACCGGAACATCGCGAAGTTCAGCGACACCTGGTGGATGCCCAGCCCCTTGGCCTGCTGCAGCAGCTCGATGACCATGAACTCCATCAGGCCGTTCTCGGAGTCGCGGTCGCGCCGCATCAGATCCAGCGACAGCCCCTTGGGGCCCCACGGCACGAAGCTCAGCAGGGCGCGCAGCTCACCGCTGCCGTCGTGGCACTCCAGCATCACGCAGCGGCCGTCGAGCGCGTCGCCGAGCCGGCCCAGCGCCATCGAGAAGCCGCGCTCGGTCGCCCCGTCGCGCCAGTCGTCGGCGCGCAGCAGCAGCCGCGCCATCTCCTCCTCGGGGATGTCCTCGTGGCGCCGGATCCGCACCGTGTAGCCGGCGCGCTTGACCCGGTTGTACGCCTGCCGCACGGTGCGCATGGCGCGGCCCTCGAGGGTGAACTCCGCGGTGTCCACGATGGCCTCGTCCCCGAGTTCCAGGGCGTCCATGCCGTGGCGCGCGTAGATCGTGCCGCCCTCCTCGCTCGCGCCCATGACGGCCGGGATCCAGCCGTGCTCGCGCGCCTCCGCCAGCCACGGCTCGATGGCCCCGGGCCAGGCCTCCGGGTCGCCGATGGGATCGCCGGAGGCCAGCGAGACCCCGCCCACGACGCGGTAGGTGACCGCGGCCTTGCCGCTGGGGGACCAGATGGCGCTCTTCTCGCGGCGCAGCGCGAAGTAGCCGAGGGAGTCGCGGTCGCCGTGCCGGTCGAGCAGGGCGCGCAGCTTCTCCTCGTCCTCGGCGGTGAGCGGATCGGTGGCGCGGCGGGCCCGGAAGGCCGCGTACACCACGACCAGCAGCAGGACCGAGCTCATCACGTTGATGGTGACGTCCACCCACCCGGGGACGGACAGCCCCGGGTAGGCGCTCTCGTCGACCTGCAGCGAGATCAGCCGCATGAAGCCGTAGTGCCAGCGGTCGAGGAACGTCGCCCGGTACTCGTCCGGGGCGTCGTTCGCGGCCCGCACCAGCAGCGCCGCCGTCAGCGAGGTGACCAGCAGTCCGACGACGGCGACGATCGCCGCCAGCTTCGGGTTGGAGCGGTCGCCCTTGGCGTAGAACTCCTTGCGGCCGGCCAGCAGGGCCCCCACGAAGAGGCCCGTGGCGGCCAGCGAGAACCAGTTCAGCGCGTGCCGGTTGAACTCCGGGGAGAACATGAGCGTCGCCATGAACACCAGGAACAGCCCGGCCAGCACCAGGTTCAGGATCCACGACGCGCGCTTGCGCCGGCGCAGCGTGACCGCCATGACGAACGACCACAGCGCCGACGCGAAGCCCGCCGTCAGCAGGTACGGCGTGAAGAACTCGGCGTCGTTGTGCTGCCGGATGTCCGTGCCGAACGACACCCACACCGCGCTCAGCAGATTGACGAAGGTGACGAAGCGCAGGTACCACACGGCGAAAGCGGCGGCGCGCCGTGACCTGTGACCGGCCGGTGCGCCCTCATCCGGAGTCAAGCGGACTTCTCCCATGAAAGATCAGCATTCGGGGCACTGTCTGCGGCGGGCTCCGCGCTCTTCACACCGGCTGCCGGGAGGTCAGCCGCGATCCGGGAGTCGCTCGGGAAGGTCCGCCGCCAGGGCCGCGGCCGCCTGCACCAATGGCAGAGCGAGCAGCGCCCCTGTCCCCTCGCCCACAGTGACGCCGTGATCGAGCAGAGGGTTGAGCGCCATCCGGTCGAGCGCCTTCGCCTGCGCCGGATCGCCGCCGGCCTGGCCGGCCAGCCACCAGTCCGGCGCCCGGAACGCGACCCGCTGCGCGACCAGCGCGCATGCCGCGGAGACGACTCCGTCGAGGATCACCGGGGTGCGGCGCACCGCGCTCTGCAGCAGGAAGCCCGTGGCGGCGGCCAGGTCGGCGCCGCCCGTCGCCGCCAGCAGCTCCAGCTGGTCGCCCAGCACCGGGCGGGCCCGGCGCAGACCGTCCCGGATCGCCGCGCACTTGCGCATCCAGGCCAGGTCGTCGATGCCGAAGCCGCCGCGGCCCGTCACCACGGAGGCGTCCGTGCCGCACAGCGCGCCGATCAGGGTGCCGGCCGCCGTGGTGCCGCCGACGCTCAGATCGCCCAGAACCACCAGGTCGGTGCCCGAGTCCGCCTCCTCGTCGGCGATCGCCATGCCCGCCCGGAACGCCGCCTCCGCCTCCTCGGGCGTCAGTGCGTCCTCGATGTCGATCCGGCCGGATCCGCGCCTGACACGGTGCCGGGTCACCTCCTCCGGCAGCTCCGCAGGATCGCAGTCGACCGCCATGTCGACCACGCGCAGCCGCGCCCCGGCCCGCCGGGCCAGCACCGCGCCCGCGCTCTCGCCGGCCAGCGCCGCCTTCACCAGGACCGCCGCGCCGCCCTCGGGGCCCGCGGAGACGCCCAGCTTCGCGACCCCGTGGTCGCCCGCGAACACCAGGGCCGTGACCTGCTCCACCGGCTTGACCGGCACCGCCCCCTGCGCGGCGGCGAGCCACTCGGCCAGCTCGTCCAGCCGCCCCAGCGCCCCGGGCCGCAGCCCGAGCCGTTCCCGCCGCTCCTCCGCGTCCCGCCGCACGCCCGGATCGGGGCGCTCGATCAGCGTGGCGAAGTCATCAAGATTCAGACCGCTCATCCGCCGAACCCTACCCGCCCGGAGGGCGGCTAGACCTGGCTCGTACGGGTTGCTGCCGGTTCGCCGGGCGGCGGCCGGGGCAAGGGGCCTCGCCCCTAGGGCCTCCCCCGCAGGGGGAGTGTCGCGTGGACGCGGAAGCCCGGCGTGCCCCCGCGGGAGGCGGCCACGCACTCGCCGCCCAGGGCCGCGACCCGTTCGCGCATGCCGAGCAGCCCGTGGCCACCCGGCGCCCCGCCCGGAGGGCACCCCGTGCCGTCGTCCTGGACGGTCACGGACAGGGCGTCCGGGCCGCGGGTCAGGGTGATCTCGGCCCGTGCCCCGGGGCCCGCGTGTTTGTGGACGTTCGTCAGGGCTTCCTGGACGACGCGGTACGCCGTCAGGTCGACCGCCGCCGGCAGCGTCCCCACCGCCGCGACCGCCTCGGGCCCGCCCGTGACCGCCACGTCCAGCCCCGCCCGGGCGAACCCGTCGACGAGCTGGTCGAGCACGCCGAGGCCGGGCGCGGGCTCGGTGGGCGCCTCCGGGTCGCCGTACTGCCTCAGCAGCCCGACCGTGGCGCGCAGCTCCGACAGCGCCGAGCGGCTGGCCTCCCGTACGTGCGCGAGGGCCTGTTTGGCCTGGTCGGGTCGGCTGTCCATGATGTGCGAGGCGACGCCGGCCTGGACGTTGACCAGCGCTATGTGATGGGCGACGACGTCGTGCAGCTCGCGGGCGATCCGCAGCCGCTCCTCGGCCACCCGCCGCCGCGCCTCCTCCTCGCGGGTGCGCTCGGCCCGTACCGCCCGTTCCTCGATCGCCGCGACGTAGGCCCGGCGGCTGCGGACGGCGTCGCCCACCGCCCCGGCCAGGGCCGTCCAGGCGAAGAGCCCGAGGTTCTCGGGGGAGTACCAGGGCGGCGCGCCGAGGACCATCACGGCCGCGGTCAGGCCCGCGACCGTGGCCAGGGCGAAGCGCCAGGCCGCCGGGCGCTCGGTGCGCGCGGCGACGGTGTAGAGGGCCACGACCACGGCCATCGCGATCTGGGTGCGCGGGGGACCGCCGCGGTCGGTGGCGATCTCGGCCAGGGTCAGGGCGGACGTCACGCCGAGGACCGTGCGCGGGGCGGCCCGCCGCGCCGCCAGCGCGGCGCAGGTCAGCGCGCTCAGCACCAGGAAGCCGGCCCCCGGCGCCTCCGTGGCCCGGCCCCGCCCCGCGAACGACCCGATGAGGACGATCACGAAGACGGCCAGGGACAGCAGCGAGTCGGCGGCGACCGGGTGCGCCCGCAGCCAGCGGTGCGGGCGGGCCATGCCGGGAACGGCGAGGGAGCTCATCGCGAGAGGGGTCCCGTCTCGTGGCGGCGCCCCCGTCCCGGACGGGGACAGGGGCGCGGCGGGTGCTGGAGTACCGGTACCGGGCGGAGCGGGCCCGGGCGGTCAGCCGGGGATGAGGCCGTCGTCGCTCAGCATCGCGCGGACCTCGTCGAGGCTCGCGTCGGGAGCGGGCAGGATCAGCTCGGAGGGCTCCAGGGCGTCGTCGGGCAGCGGGCCGCCCAGCCGGCGCACGGCTTCCAGCAGGGCGTCCAGCGTGCGGCGGAAGCCCTCCTGATCACCGCTCTCCATCTCCTCCAGGAGTTCGTCGTCGAGCTTGTTGAGTTCGACGAAGTGGGCGTCGTCGAGCCTCCACTGCCCTTCCCCCATGATCCGTACGATCATGACGGTCTCTCCCTCGGTCGGGTGCGAGTGCCTGGGACCTGCGGACTACTGCTTGTCGAAGCGCGGACGCTCCTGCTCGGCGCGGGAGGCGGCCTGGCCGCCGTTGCCGCCCTCGATGGCCTGCTTCGGGGCGCTGCCGCCGGCCAGCTCGGCCTTCATGCGCTGCAGCTCCAGCTCCACGTCCGAGCCGCCCGAGAGGCGGTCGAGCTCGGCAGTGATGTCGTCCTTGGCCATGCCCGTGGGGTCGTCGAGCGCGCCGGAGGCGAGCAGCTCGTCGATGGCGCCGGCGCGGGCCTGCAGCTGGGCCGTCTTGTCCTCGGCGCGCTGGATGGCCATGCCGACGTCGCCCATCTCCTCCGAGATGCCGGAGAAGGCCTCGCCGATGCGGGTCTGGGCCTGGGCGGCGGTGTAGGTGGCCTTGATGGTCTCCTTCTTCGTACGGAAGGCGTCGACCTTGGCCTGCAGGCGCTGGGCGGCGAGGGTGAGCTTCTCCTCCTCGCCCTGCAGCGTCTGGTGCTGCGTCTCCAGGTCGCTGACCTGCTGCTGCAGCGCCGCGCGGCGGGAGAGGGCCTCGCGGGCCAGGTCCTCGCGGCCCAGGGCGAGGGCCTTGCGGCCCTGGTCCTCCAGCTTGGAGGACTGGCCCTGGAGCTGGTTGAGCTGCAGCTCCAGGCGCTTGCGGGAGGTGGCGACGTCCGCGACGCCGCGGCGCACCTTCTGGAGCAGTTCGAGCTGCTTCTGGTACGAGTAGTCGAGGGTCTCGCGCGGATCCTCGGCCCGGTCCAGGGCCTTGTTGGCCTTCGCGCGGAAAATCATCCCCATACGCTTCATGACACCGCTCATGGGCCTCGCGCGCCCCCTTCTGACGGACTTCGGCTCCAGCACACCTTGCAGACCCCACAGTACGGGCCCTGCTTCCATTACCGCACTGTTCGGGCCCTCATGCGCTCCTCCTCCAGGACGATCAGGCGGCCGCCCTCCTCCGGCGCAGGGAGTAGACGTCCACCCGGGAGAAGCCCGGGGAGGAGCGGGGGAACAACCAGGGCAACGGCTGCCGTTGCCGGATCGTTCCCCCGGACGGGCGGGTGCCCGCTCCCCTTACCCCGTACCCTTGGGTTTCGTGTTCCGAAGCCGTTCCACTTCCAAGGATGAGCAGGCCGCCGCCGCCAAGGTGACCGCGGACCAGCCCCAGCAGCCCCGTGACCCGCAGGCCCCCAAGGGCCGCCCGACCCCCAAGCGCAGCGAGGCGAACTCCCAGCGCCGCGCCATGGCGCACACGCCCTCCAGCCGCAAGGACGCCGCCAAGCGCGCCCGCGAGACCCGCCGGGCCGACCTGGCCAAGCAGCGCGAGGCCCTCGCCAACGGGGACGAGCGCTACCTGCCCGTCCGCGACAAGGGCCCCGTCCGCCGCTTCGCGCGCGACTTCGTGGACTCGCGGTACTCGGTGGCGGAGTTCTTCCTGCCGCTCGCCGTTTTCATCCTGATCCTCAGCATGATCAACAAGGGCGCGTTCCAGACGTACGTGCTCCTCGCGTGGATGATCGTGATCGCCCTGATCGTCATCAACTCGGCGGTCACCGGCATCTCCCTCAAGCGCGCCCTCAAGCAGCGCTTCCCCGACGAGAACACGCGCGGTGCGGTGGCCTACGCCATCATGCGCACGCTCCAGATGCGCCGGCTGCGCCTGCCCAAGCCGAAGGTCAAGCGCGGGGAGAAGCCCTGAGCGCCTTCGCGCCCGGCTTCGGTGCCGGTGCGGAGGGGTGGCTCCGGGGGCTCGGAGGCTTACGGAACACGGTCCGGCAGGAGCTGGTCGCCCGCCAGCTCGACGAGCAGATAAGCGCCCGCTATCCCGTGGGACGGCGGCTGCGCATCCTCGACGTCGGCCCCGGCCAGGGCACCCAGGCCCTCCGGCTGGCCCGCGCCGGCCACGAGGTCACCGGCCTGGAGCCCGATCCCGTGATGCTCGGCGCCGTGCGCGAGGCGCTGGCCGCCGAGCCGGAGGGCATCCGGGAGCGGGTGCGGCTCGTCGAGGGCGACGGCCGCGAGACCGGCGCCCACTTCACCCCGGGCTCCTTCGACATCGTGCTCTGCCACGGCGTCCTGATGTACGTGCCCGAGCCGGATCCGATGCTCGCCGGCCTGGCCCGGGTGCTCGCCCCCGGCGGCCTGCTCTCCCTCCTGGTGCGCAACGCCGACGCCCTGGCCATGCGCCCGGGCCTCGCCGGCGACTGGGACACCGCCCTCGCCGCGTTCGACTCGCCCGCCTACACCAACCGCATCGGCCTGAAGGTCCGCGCCGACCGCCGGGAGACCCTGACCGCGACGCTCGCCGGGATCGGCGCGCCGCTGGCCGGCTGGTACGGCGTCCGGGTCTTCACCGACCAGGCGGCCGACGGGCGCGAGCCGCCCACGGGCCCGGCGCTGGAACGACTCCTCCTCGCGGAGGAGCGCGCGGGCCGCACGGACCCGTACCGCTCGGTGGCGG
>NZ_JBAMDC010000280.1:0-8714 GCF_036961605.1 Streptomyces sp. KLMMK | reverse complement strand
CGCTCGGAGCCGGCGTGCACGCCGCGGGCCTGCTCGCGCTTGACGGCCGCCTCGGCGATGCGGGACAGCAGGTCGAGGGAGCCGGCGGTGAAGTCCCGCTCGGCGGTGAGCTCGGCGCGGCGGCCGAGCTTGTGGGCGAAGCCGTGCACGAGGTCGGCGAGGCCGTCGGTGTCGCGGGTGTCGGTGACCGCGCGCAGCAGCAGGTCGGTGAAGTCCGAGTCGTTCTTGACGGCGAAGAGGCCGGCGGCCTCGCCCTCGTCGGCGTTCATCTCGCGCTGGTAGCGGAAGAGTTCGGGGTCCAGGCCGAGCTCGCCCAGGTGCTCGTTCCAGCGCTCGTGGATCTCCTCCCAGACCACGTCCAGGTGGGGGTAGGCCTTGCCGGCCTCGGTGAGGGCGTCGCGGAAGCCCTTCATCGTGCGGCGCCGTCCCCGTGCGCCGGAGCTGCCGTCCGCGGCGGAGCGCATCGCGCTGGACTCGGCGACGGGCAGCGCGTCCAGGCTCAGGCCCGGGCCGGGGCGGAAGGAGTACCAGGCCTCGGCGAACTTGCGCGGGTCGTTGGAGACCTGGCGGCCGCGCCACTCGCTGACCTTGCCGACCACGATGGTCTCGCCCGTCAGGACGTGCTGCCACTCCAGGGCCACGTGCCCGCAGTCGTCCGCCAGCAGGAACTTGCGCAGCACGCCGGAGCTGGCGCCGCCCAGGGTGTTGCGGTGGCCGGGCAGCATGACCGAGAAGATGAGCTTGAGGAGGACGGACTTGCCGCCGCCGTTCTCCAGGAAGAGCACGCCGGCCGGGGCGGGGCGGCGCGGCGGGCCGACGGGCTCCTCCTCGAAGAACTCCGCCTGTGTCGGCGCGGGCGTGGGCACGGGCGCGCCCACGCCCCGGAGGTCCAGCACGGTGTCGGCGTAGCGCGCACCGGCGGGCCCGATGGAGTAGAGGCGGACCCGGGACAGCTCGTACATGGCGGACTCTCGTGTGTGGCGGGACGGTGGTCAGGCGGAGTGGCTGTGCTGGTTTTCGAAGAAGGGCAGGCCGGCGTCGGCGACCAGGTCGAGGGCGTCGGCCCCGTCCGGCGGGAGGAGGGTCGCGCTGCCGTCGCCCACGGGCACGACGCCGAGCTCCAGCAGCTCGGTCATGGCGGCGGTGCCGGCCATGTCGCGGACCTGGAGCTGGTAGCGGGCCGTGGTGCGGTAGGCGCCGCCGGCGTCGTCGCCGGTGCGCTGCAGGAAGCCGGAGTCGACGAGGAAGGCGACGGCCTTGGCGATGATGCCCGTGGTGGAGCCGGCGAGGCGGCGGGCGTCCTTGGTGGCGCCGGTCGCGCTGCGGCGTGCGTAGACCCGCCAGGCGGCCTCCAGGCCGGGGGCGTCCGTCGTCGGGTCGGTGTTCTCGCCCTGCTCGGCGGCGCGCTCCTCCAGGCGGCGGCACGCCTGCCGGACGAACGCGTCCACGCCGTTGACCGTGAGCCGGCCGATGTAGCCGTCGTCGGCAAGGTCCTCCGGGCGCGGGAAGGCCAGGGCGGCGACCGCGAGGTGGGCGAGGCCGTGCAGGAAGCGGTCGCCGGAGTCGGCGGTGGCGCGGCGGGCGTAGTCGCCCATGCGGACGGCGAAGACGGAGTCCTCCGCGGCGGTCACCGCCATGCCGGCGCGCGTGGACACCTCCAGGACGATCAGGCCGAGGCCGGCCGCGACGGCGTCCGCGAGGCGCGCGAACGCGGGGTCGTCGCGGTGGCGGCGGAGCAGCTCGGCGTACTCGGCGTCCCGTGCGGGCACGAGCTTGGGCTGCAGCCCGAAGGCGATGAGGCGCGCGGCGTCGGCGGCGTCCGCCGGGGTCACGGTGCCGGTGCCGCTCGCCGCTCGCGCCTCGCCGCTCTCGCCGGGTTCGCCCGCACCGGGCTCATCGGCCGGGGCCTCGGCGTCGTACTCAGTCACGGTGTGCTCCTGCGGATGAGATCTTGCGGTAAGCGCTGCGCTGCGGCTCGGAATCCGGCGCACTTGCGGCCGGTCCGGCACCGCCGGGATACGACGCCGTGGCCGATCGCCGTCGCGGCGGGAGGAAGGGCCCGGCTTCCCGGGCACGCAGGGGCCGCCGTTGCGGCGGCCGACTTCCCCGTGCCGGGGTGCCGGTCGCCACGCGCTCCTCCCCGCCGCAACGGCGAGAAGACGTACGGCGCAGTCCGGCGGTGCCGGGGCGGCCGCAAGTCGCCGGGGGCCGCCGCAGGCGGCCCGTCATGATGCCTCCGCTCGGTCCGCCGCCATTCCGGCCGCGTCCAGGAGGGCCGTGCCGACGATGAGGTCGGCGCCGCCGAATTCGGGGTCGTCGAGGACCGTGCCGTCGTCGACGGCGAAGAGCAGGGACTGCTCGCCCTGGCGGTAGGCCGTGCCGACCGCGGGGCTCGCGGCGTGGACGGCGAGGAGGGCGACGAGGTAGGGCAGTTCGGGGTCGCGGCGGCGGGCCTCGGCGAGGAGGCCGGAGAGGCGCCGCGGGGCGTCGGGCGGCAGGCTGAGCAGCTCCATGGCGCTCGCCAGCTGCTCCTCGCTGAAGCGGCTGTCGTCCGGCGTGGCGATGAGGTCCGGCTCGGGCATCTCCGCCCCGAGGTGCTCGCGCTCGGCGGGCGGGGTCAGCAGCATGTCGACGAGGTCGCCGACGCGGACGGAGACGGGCGTGCGCAGGCCCGTGCCGCGGGCGAAGAAGGCGTCGGTGACGCGCCCGGCCTGCTCCAGCGGCAGCGGCAGCACGGGGGCGAGGAGCTGCCCGTAGAGGTCGAGGCCGGCCCGGCCGGCGGAGGTGGCGAACGCCTGCCGGTCCTGCTCGGCGCGGAACAGCGGGCCGGCCTCCAGCAGGCGGGACTGCAGCTGGGTGTGGCGGCGGATGCAGTCCTTGACGATGTCGACGAGCTCGGCGGCGCGACGCTTGTTCTCGGGCTCCTCGGCCTCGTCGCGCGCCTTGCGGATGTTGGTGAGGATCGCGTTCTCGTGGCGGTAGCGGCCGGCGACGTGGTCGAGCGCTTCGGCGATCATGTCGGGCACGGCGCGCAGCCAGTCGACGGCGCGGACGTTGCGCCGGGTGGCGTCGAGGGTCTTGCGGAGGGTCTCCGCGTACTGCACGGTCCGGTAGCGGGCCTGCTCGGCGGCGAGCTGGGCGTCGGCGAGGCGGCCCCGGCTGATGAGGACCTCCAGCTTCACCTCGGCGGCGATCTGGGCGCTGGTGACGTCGGTGTCGAGGGCGCCGACGAGGACGTTGACGGCCTCGTCGGTGGTGCGGAGGAAGACGGTGCCGCCGGGGCCGGGGACCTCCTCGACGAGCTTGAAGTCGTAGTCGCGGCGGACGTAGACGCCGTCGGCCCCGAAGGTGCCGTAGACGGCGCGGAAGCCGCGGTCGACGCTGCCGACGTTGATGAGGTTCTCCAGCACCCAGCGGGCCACCCGCTCGTGCTCGGCCTGCGGGCGCCCGGGGGCCTGTGCGGCGACGCGCGGCTGCAGGCGGGCCACTATCTGCTCGTGGTCGGCGCCGGTGTCGAAGTCCATGTTGAGCGTGACCAGGTCGATGGCGGCGAGCGCCACCTCCGCCATGGCGTAGACGCCGTACTCGCCCGCGAGGTTGGCCTTGCGCGCGTCCAGGTCGTGCAGCGGCGCGGTGCAGGCGAGCGCGCGCAGGCGGCGGGCCAGGCCCTCGTCGGCGGCCGGGCCCGGGGCCGGCCGCGACGGCCCGTTGAGCTGGGGCGGAGCGGCCGCCGGGGCTGGAGAAGTCACGTCGCACAGAGTAGGCGGTCGCACGGACAACGGACGAAACGGCACGGGCGGAATGTCCCGCCCCGCCCCTAGTGTGTGGCTCCGCCTTCCGCACGGATGTCCGTGGTGCACCCGGCCGCGGTGACGGCGATCACACAGAGTGCCTCGGCGACGGCGGCGACGGGCAGGGAGGGCAGGGCCCGGTCGGTGACCTGCCCGGGGCTGTAGGGGACGTGGACGAAACCGCCCCTCAGCCCGGGCCGTTCGGTGGCGGCGAGGTGCATCAGGCCGTAGAAGACGTGGTTGCAGACGAAGGTGCCGGCGGTCTGGGAGACCGATGCGGGCAGGCCGGCGTCCCGCACGGCGGCGACGCACGCCTTGACGGGCAGGGTGGAGAAGTAGGCGGCGGGGCCGCCGGGGACGACGGGCTCGTCGACGGGCTGCGCGCCGGCGTTGTCGGGGATGCGGGCGTCGTCGATGTTGACGGCGATGCGCTCGACGGTGACGTCGGGGCGGCCGCCCGCCTGCCCCACGCACAGCACGACGTCGGGCACGGTGCGCTCGACGGCCTCCCGCAGGGCGTCGAGGGAGGCGCCGAAGGTGCAGGGCAGCCGGGCGGTGGAGAGGACGATCCCCTCGGGCGGGTTCGCCGCGGCCGCGCGTACGGCCTCCCAGGACGGGTTGAGGGCCTCTCCGTCGAAGGGTTCGAAGCCGGTGAGCAGGACGCGGGTCATGGGGGGTCGTTCCCTTCCCTGGGCCGTCGGACGGCGAATCAGACGGCGAAGAGGTACATGATGGCGATGTTGCAGCCGAGCAGGGCGACGGCCGTGGGAAGTTGCGCCTTGATGGGGCCGTACTGGTCCTTCAGTTCGAGCAGGGCCGCGGGGACGATGTTGTAGTTGGCGGCCATGGGCGTCACGAGCGTGCCGCAGAAGCCGGCGAGCATCCCGATGGCGAGGACGGCCGGGCCGTTGCCGTGTTCCTGGACGACGAGGACCGGCCAGCCGACGGCCGCGGTCATGACGGGGAAGGCGGCGAAGCCGTTGCCCATGACGACGGTGAACAGGAACATCCCGACGCAGTAGACGACGACGGCCAGGAAGAGGGAGCCGTCGGGCAGCACCGCGGTGGTCATCCTGCGGACCTGGTCGCCGACGCCGGCGACGGAGAAGATGGTGCCGAGCGTGGCGAGGAGCTGGGGCAGCAGCATGGCCCAGCCCATCGACTCCAGCATGGACCGCCCGGCGTGCACGGGCGTCGAGATCCGCTTCTCGCGCAGCATCACCATGCCCACCGCGAGGGCGACGACGGCGCCGATGCCGAGCCCGAGGATGGTCTCGCTGCCCTTCTGCAGGACGGGTTCACCGTCCACGGAGAGCTTCTTGACGCCGACCGCGCAGACCAGGGCGACGACGGGGATGGTGAGCGCGGGGACGAAGAGGCGGCTGCCCCACCGCTCGGCCCGCGCCTCCCGCTGCCCGGGCGTCGCCGCGGTCCCCTTGCCGCGGCCGGTGAAGCCGAAGCCCGCGAGGCAGACCATGACGAGGACGGCCGCGCCCAGGGGCTCGGCCGGGGCCGACTTGCCGGCGACCCAGGTGCCGTAGATGAACCCGAGGCCGAGCAGACCCCAGAAGGCGGCGGTGCCGACGCGCTTGGGGTTGGTGCGGTCGGTGAGCATCTGCGCGGCCATCACCAGGAAGATGCCGCCGACCAGCCAGTAGAACCATTCCGCCTTGATCACTTGACGTTCTCCCCGGGCTCGGCGTTCCGGCCGGGCCCGCCGGCCCCCGCGAGCAACTGGCGGTCGAGCCGCAGCAGCCGCCAGCCGTGGACGGCGAGGGCGCACAGGGCCGTGGGAACGGCCCACAGCGCGAGCTGCAGCGGTTCGAGGTGCGTGTGGTACGTGGTGTTGACGAAGCCGGTGATCAGCAGGATCGAGCCGACGGCCAGGAAGACGTCCTCGCCGAAGAAGAGCCCGACGTTGTCCGCGCTCGCGGCGAACGAGCGCACCTTCTCGCGGGCCTTCTCGCCCAGCGGCCCGTGGCGGCGCTCGGCGGCGCCCTCGGCCATGGGCGCGGCGAGCGGCCGCACGGTCTGGGCGTGCCCGAAGACGTTGTTGAGGCCCACGGCGGCCGCGATCTGGCGCAGCAGGAGGTAGAGCGCGAGGAAGCGGCCCGCGGTGAGCCCGGCGAAGCGGGTGATCAGGCGGCGGGCCTGTTCCTGGAGGCCGTGGTGTTCGAGCAGGCCGATGACGGGCAGCGTGATCACGAAGATCGTCACCGAGCGGCTGGAGGCAAACCCGGTGCCGAAGGCGGCCAGGACGCGCTGGGGGGAGAGGCCGCCGAGGAGGCCGGTGACGATGCCGGCGGCCCCGACCACCAGCAGGGGGTTGCGTCTCGTGGCGAAGCCGAGCACGACCACGAGGACGCCCAGGAGAACGATCATGCGCTCCGCCTTCCGGGATCCCGGACGGACCTCACTCGATCAGGTGAGGGGGAATGGCGAGGAGGCTAAGATATTGTTCAACAATTCTCAATAGGTATTGGGGATGACGATGGCCCTGTCCACTGCGCAGCGCGTGGCCGACGTGCTCCGCGACCGCATCGAGGGCGGCGGTCTGCCGCCCGGCACCCGGCTCTCGGAAGAGGCCCTCGGCCGGGACCTCGGGGTCTCGCGCAACACGCTGCGCGAGGCGTTCCGCCTGCTCATCCACGAGAGCCTGGTCGTGCACCGGCTCAACCGCGGCGTCTTCGTCCGCGTCGTCGACGCCGCCGACGTCACCGACATCTACCGCGTGCGCGCCGCCCTGGAGTGCGCCGGTGTCCGGGCCGCCGCGGGGGCCGGACGGCCGCTGCGCGAGGCCGTGACCGCGGCGGTGGACGGGGCCGAGCGCGCCGCCGCCGGGGGCGACTGGCAGGAGGTCGGCTCGGCCGACCTGCGCTTCCACCGCGCGCTGGCCGCCCTGTCCGGCAGCCCGCGCATCGACGCCGCGATGGACCGGCTGATGGCCGAACTGCGCCTGGCCTTCCACGCGATGCCCTCGGCGCACCGCTTCCACGAGCCCTTCCTGGCGCGCAACCGCGCCCTCGCGACGCTCCTGGAGGACGGCGAGTACGGGCGCGCGGAGAGCGAGCTGACCACCTATCTGGACGACGCCCTGGAGCTCATCCTGGGCGCTCTGCGGGAGCGGGAAGGGGAGAACGCATGAACGCCCACGGCACCGCCGTGCTCGACCTCAACGCCGACCTCGGGGAGGGCTTCGGGCGCTGGCGCCTGACCGACGACGAGGCCCTGCTGTCCGTGGTGACGAGCGCGAACGTCGCCTGCGGCTTCCACGCCGGCGACCCCTCCACCATGCGCCGGGTCTGCGAGCGGGCCGCCGAGCGGGATGTGCGCATCGGCGCGCAGGTCTCCTACCGCGACCTGGCCGGCTTCGGGCGCCGCGCCATGGACGTGCCCCCGGACGAGCTCGCCGACGAGATCACCTATCAGATCGGCGCCCTGCGCGCCTTCGCGCGCGCGGCCGGCTCGGACGTCGCCTACGTCAAGCCGCACGGGGCGCTCTACAACCGCACGGTCGCCGACGCCGAGCAGGCCGCGGCCGTCGTCGCCGGGGTGCTGCGCGCGGGCGGGGCCCTGCCCGTGCTGGGCCTGCCGGGCTCCCGGCTGCACGAGGCCGCCGCCGGGGCCGGCCTGCCGGTGGTCACCGAGGCGTTCGCCGACCGCGCCTACACGGCCGCCGGCACCCTGGTGCCGCGCCGGACCCCCGGCGCGGTCGTCCTCGACCCGGACGCCGTCGTCGCCCGCTCCGTGCGGATGGCCCGGGAGGCGGCCGTCACGTCGCTGACGGGCGAGGAGGTCACGGTCCGGGCCCGTTCCCTGTGCCTCCACGGCGACACGCCGGGCGCCGCGGAGCTCGCCCGCCGGGTCCGCGCGGCGCTGGAGGCCGCGGGCGTCCGTCTCGAGGCCTTCGCATGACCGGGCACCGCGCGGACGCCCCGTCGCCCCGCCGCCCCCTGCGCTTCGGCCCGCACGCCCTGCTCGTCGAGGTGGCGGGCACCGAGGAGGCGCAGGCGCTGCACGCCGAACTGCTGCGGCGCCGCGCCGGCGGGACCCTGCCGCCCGTGACCGAGATCGTGCCGGCCGCGCGGACCGTCCTCCTCGACGGCCTGGCCGACCCGCAGGCCCTGGCCGCCGACATCGTGCACTGGGACGTGCCGCCGCTCGCGGCCGCCGGCGGCGAGCCCGTCGTCCTGCCGGTCCGCTACGACGGGGCCGACCTCGCGGAGGTCGCCGCCCTGTGGGGGGTCGCCGAGGACGAGGTCGCCCGCCTCCACTCCGGTCTCGAATTCCGCGTCGCCTTCTGCGGGTTCGCCCCCGGCTTCGGCTATCTGACCGGCCTGCCGGAGCACCTGCACGTGCCGCGCCGGGCCACGCCCCGCACCTCCGTGCCCGCGGGCGCCGTCGGCCTGGCAGGCCCGTACACCGGCGTCTACCCCCGCTCCTCCCCCGGCGGATGGCAGCTCATCGGCCGGACGGACGCGGTCCTGTGGGACGCCGCGCGGGAACCGGCGGCGCTGCTGACCCCCGGCACCCGCGTACGGTTCGAGGTGGCGATATGACCGGGACCGAATCGGACAGCCGGGTGCCCGGAACGGACAGACGCACGTCCGGAACGGACAACCGCCGGGACGGCGGCGCGCCCGCCCTGGCCGTCGTCCGGCCCGGCGCCCTGACGACCGTGCAGGACCTCGGCCGGCCCGGCCACGCGCACCTGGGCGTCGGCCGCTCCGGCGCCCTGGACCGGCCGGCGCACGCGCTCGCCAACCGTCTCGTCGGCAACCCGCCCGGCCGCGCCACGCTGGAGACCACCGTCGACGGCTGCGCCGTGCGCACCGCGGCGGCCGTGACCGTCGCGGTGACCGGCGCCCCCTGCCCGGTGCGGGTCGACGGCCGCCCGGTGGCGTGGGGTGCCGCGGTGCCCGT
>NZ_JBAMDC010000028.1:0-45420 GCF_036961605.1 Streptomyces sp. KLMMK | reverse complement strand
TCGCCCGGCGGGACGACGTGGCCCGGGTGCTGGCCGAGGTGCCCGCGGCACACCCGCTCACCGCCGTAATCCACGCGGCCGGTGTGCTGGACGACGGTTTGGTGGAGTCACTGACCGATGGGCAAGTGGAGAACGTGCTGGCGCCGAAGGTCGACGGAGCCTGGCACCTGCATGAGCTGACCCGGGAGCTCGACCTCGCCGGGTTCACGTGCTTCTCCTCCGCCGCCGGCGTGTTCGGCACCGCGGGCCAGGGGGCTTACGCCGCGGCGAACGCCTTCCTGGACGCGCTCATGAACCAGCGGGCCGCCGCCGGGCTCCCGGCCCGCTCGCTGGGCTGGGGCCTGTGGGCGCCGGACAGCGGGGCCGGCACGACCGACGGGATGGGCGGCGGGCTGGCCGCCGCGGACCGGGCCCGGATGGACCGCACCGGGATCCGCGCGCTGACCGTCGCGCAGGGCCTGGCCCTCTGGGACACCGCGAACGGCTCGGACAGGGTCCACCTGGTGCCCATCGGGCTGGATCCGGTCACCGTGGCCGGTCTGGGAGAGGAGGGCATTCCGCCGTTGCTGCGCGATCTGGTCCGCCCGGCCCGCCGCCGGCGCTCCGCGCGGTCCGCCGCGCCCGCCGAGTCCCCGGCGGACCTGGCCCGCAGGCTGGGCGGGCTGAGCCCCACCGAACGGGACCGGCAGCTCCTCAACCTGGTGCTCGGGCAGATCGCGGCCGTGCTCGGCTACCCGTCCGCGGACGGGGTGCCCGCGGACGGTCCGTTCGGAGACCTCGGATTCGACTCACTGAGTTCGGTCGAGCTGCGCAACCGGCTCAACACCGCCACAGGCCTGAACCTGCCCGCCACATTGGTGTTCGACCACCCCACTCCCGCCATCCTCGCGGCGCACCTCGGCACGGAGGTCGCGCCGGATGCCACCGGCGCGGAGGAACCGGCGGACGGCCCTGCCGAGCGCGGCCCGGATCAGCTCTCCGGACTCGCGCAGGCGGTCGAGGAGGCGCTGGCCGGCGAGGACGCGCAGCGCGACGCGCTGCGCGGACGACTGCGGGCGGCGCTGCGCGCGCTGGACGGCGAGCCGGGGCCCGGGATGGACGAGCTGAGCTCGGCCTCCGTGGACCAGCTCTACGCCTTCGTGGACCGGGAACTCGGCGATGCGTGAACCAGCAGCCGGGGCCGCCCGGCCGACCGGAGAGGAATCGAAAGCTGTGGGCGAGGATCCGAAGCTCGTCAAGTACTTCCAGCGGGTCACCGCGGAACTCCAGCGCACCCGGGAGCGGTTGCGGGAGCTGGAGAACCCCGTCGACGACCCGGTGGCCGTGGTCGGCATGGGCTGCCGGTTCGGCGGTGGGGTCGGCTCGCCGGAGGAGCTGTGGGACCTGCTCGCCGCGGAGCGGGACGTGATCACCGGGTTCCCGGCCGGCCGCGGCTGGACCGAAGACCAGATCTACCACCCGGAACCGGGCACGCCGGGCCGCTCCTACGTCCGGCACGGTGCCTTCCTCGACGACGCGGCCGACTTCGATGCCGAGTTCTTCGGCATTTCGCCGCGCGAGGCGCTCGGCATGGACCCGCAGCAGCGGATCGCGCTGGAGGTCACCTGGCAGGCGCTGGAGTCCGCCGGCATCGATCCGGCCGGGCTGCGCGGCAGCCGCACCGGCGTGTTCCTCGGACTGTCCAACGCGGACTACGCCACGGCGGTCCGCGAGATGCCCGAGGACATGCTGGGCCAGCTCTCCATCGGCAACGCGGGCAGCGTGACCTCCGGTCGGCTGGCCTATGTGTTCGGCCTTCAGGGACCCGTGCTCACGGTGGACACCGCCTGTTCCTCGTCCCTGGTCGGGATCCACCTGGCCGCGCAGTCGCTGCGCGCGGGCGAGTGCACCCTGGCGCTCGCGGGCGGGGTGACCGTCCTGTCCAGCCCGCTGCTGTTCATCGACTACGCCCGGCAACGCGCCTTGGCGCCGGACGGGCGGTGCAAGCCCTTCTCCTCGGCCGCCGACGGCACCGCGTGGGGCGAGGGTGCCGGGATGCTGGTGCTGGAGAAGCTTTCCGACGCGCGGCGGCACGGCCATCAGGTGCTCGCGCTGCTGCGCGGATCGGCGATCAACTCCGACGGCACCTCTTCCGGGCTGACCGCCCCGAACGGAACCGCCCAGCAGCAGGTGATCGCCGACGCGCTCGCTTCGGCCGGCCTGTCGCCCGCGGACGTCGACGCGGTGGAGGCGCACGGCACGGGTACCGCGCTCGGCGACCCGATCGAGGCGCAGGCGCTGCTGGCCGGGTACGGCCGCCACCGCGGCGACCGGCCGCCGCTGCTGGTCGGCGCGGTGAAGTCGAACCTCGCCCACACCCAGGCCGCAGCCGGAGTCGCCGGCGTGGTGAAGATGGTGCTGGCCATGCGGCACAGCACGCTGCCCAGGACCCTGCACACCGGCACGGTGACCCCCCGGGTCGACTGGGCGCAGGGCGGGGTCGAACTGCTCACCAGCGCAGTCCCGTGGCCGCGCGGCGGGCGTCCCCGGCGGGCGGGCGTGTCCGCGTTCGGAGTCGGCGGCACCAATGCGCACGTGATCCTGGAGGACCCGGGGCCCGACCCGGACACCGAGCCCGGCGACCGGGCCGTCCCGCCACTGCTGGCCTGGACCCTGTCGGGCAGTACCGAACAGGCGCTGTCCGCGCAGGCGGCCGCGCTGCACGAGTACCTCGACCGGGCGCACCCGGATCTGCTGGACCTGTCGTGGTCGCTGGCCACCACCCGGGCGCACCTGCCGCACCGCGCGGTGGTGTTCGGCTCCCGCCCGGCCGACCTCGCCGCCGGCCTGACCGCGCTGAGCACGGGCCGGAACGACACCGGGAGCGCCACGGTGGCGGTCTCCGGCACCGCCGTGCGCAACGGCACCACCGCGTTCCTGTACCCGCACGAGTGCACCCCGGCCGTGGTGCGCGCGCTGGCCACGCAGTACGCCGAGGCCGAGCCGTTCGCCGAGCACCTCTCCGCATGTGCGGCCACGCTGGCCGGGCTGGTCGGCTGGTCGCTGACGGACGTGCTTCGCGGCGCCCCGGACGCGCCACCACTGGACCGGCCGGACGTGCTGGCCCCGGCCACGCTGGCCGTGCTGACCGGCGTGACACGCATGTGGTGCGCGTCCGGGGTGCGCCCGGCGGCGTTGGCGGGACACGGATCCGGCCGGCTGGCCGCGTCCTGGGCGGTCGGATGGCTCTCCCTGTCCTCGGCGCTGCGGATCGCGGCCGGGTGCCCCGCGGGCGTTGAACCCGACGTCGTGGATGTCCCGCCCCCCGCGCCCGGTGTGCCGGTGCTGTGCGGGGACACCGGCCGTTGGCTGCGGGACCGTCCGGCCGAGGACGACTACCGCACGGTGCCGGCTGCCGCATCCGACTCGGTCGCCCGCGAGCTGCGGGCCGACGGTCACCGGCTGCTGCTCGTGTTCGGTGGGGACACCGCGGGCATGGCCGCCACGCTGTCCGACGGTCCCGCCGTGCTGGCCGTGCCGGAGGAGACGGAGAGCGCGGTGACCGGTTCAGCGGCGATCGTGCGCGCACTGGGCCGCGCGTACGTGATGGGCGCGGCGGTGGACTGGCGTGCCGTGCTGGCCGGCGCCGGTGCGCGGCGTATCCCGTTGCCCGGCTACGCCTTCCAGCGCAGCCGGTACTGGATCGAACGCGAGTGGACCATGCCGGTGCTGATCTCCGACGACCCCGGGACGCGCGAGCCCGATCGCCGCTCGCCCGCGGCTCTGCTGTGGGCACTGCCCGAGCAGGAGCGCAACCACCACGTCGAGACGCTGGTTCGTGAGTGCCTGAACCGGGCGCTGGGCAACGGACCGGATGACCAGGTCGACGCCGAGGACACGTTCCGCGATCTCGGGATGGACTCGCTGGGCGCGGAGGATCTGCGCGATCAACTCACCACCGATGCCGGTGTCGAGATCGAACTCGCCGACGTCCTGAACTATCCCACGGTGGCCGACCTCACCGAACGCGTGCTGGAAAAGCTGGCCGCCCGCGCCGAGGAGGGCACGCTCGACGAGATCGCGGGAACCGCCCGGCCCGGGAACAAGGTCCCGGAATCCGGCACCGGGCCGGTGGACCCGGCACCCGAGAACGCCGACGAAAACGACGGCAGCCTGGCCTCGTTCTACATCCGGGCGATCCGCACCGGCCGGATCAACGTCGCCCTCCGCCTGGCCCGCGCGGCCTCCGAGACCCGCGACACGTTCGACCAGGACGATCCGCGCGATCTCGCCGAACTGCGCCAGGTGGGGGCGGGCGCGGGTGGCCCCACGATCGTCGGCCTCACCCCGCCGATCTTCCCCAACCTGGACCTGCCCTACTCCTACCTGCACGCCGGGCTGGACCCCGCGTCCGACGTGTGGTCGCTGTGGTCGCCCGGATTCGCGGGCGAGGCCCCGCTGCCCGCCGACCGTGCCGCCCTGATGCGGATGCTGGCGAAACCGCTGCACCGTGAGCTGGCCGGCACCCCGTTGATCATCGCGGGCTACTCCTCGGGCGGCTGGCTGGCGCACGAGCTGGCCACGCACCTGGAGCAGACCGGCGTCCCCGTCACCGCGCTGCTGCTGCTGGACTCGTACCTGCCGGAGGAGGAGATGGACCAGACCGAGACCCGCAGCGAGTTCATGCGCGAGCAGATCCGGCGACGTGACCTCATGGGCATGTCGCTCGACCGTCCGGACCGGACAGTGACCACCAGCGGCCAGATCGCGGCGATGGGCGGCTACAGCAGGATCTTCAGCGGCTGGCGGCCCGGCCCGCTGAAGGCGCCGATCCTGCACCTGCTCGCCAGCGAGGTCGTCGCGGGCATGCCCACCAGCTCGGAGGACCACCCGTTCCCGGCCGAACTGGCGCACCGCGTGCGCACGCTGCCCGGCGATCACTTCACCATCCTGTCCCAGCACGCCGACCTGATCTCGTCCAACCTGCACGACTGGCTCACGGAGGTGCAGCCCCTATGACGACCGTTCCCGATCTTCCCGACCTACCCGACGCCGCAGAGGCACTGGAGCACTTCCCCTTCGATGAAGGCCGCGGCATCGAGGTCCACGAGCGGTTCCGGGAGCTACGGCAGCGCAAGGGGCTGCTCCGGGTGCGGCTCGCCTACGGTGAACCCACCTGGCTGGTCACCCGCTACGAGGACGCCCGGCTGGTGCTGGGCGATGAGCGCTTCAGCCGCGCGATGTCGGTCGGCCGGGACTATCCGCGCCCGGACGAGGCGACCGACCTGGCCGGGCTGATCACCCTGGACGCCCCCGAACACACCCGGCTGCGCAAGCTGTTGATGAAAGCCCTCAGCAAATCCCGTATGGAAGCGCAGCGCCCGACGGTGCACGCGGCGGCGGACGACCTGCTGTCGTCGGCGATGAACGCCGGGCCGGGCATGGACATCGTGGCGGACTACGCGCAGCAGATGAGCGTGCTGTCCATCTGCGACCTGGTCGGCGTGCCGGCCTCGGACCGGGAGGTCTTCGAGTCGACCAGCGAGGCGCTGATGCCCGGCAGCGCCGTCGGCCCCGAGGACATGATGCGGCGGTTCGGTGCCCTGCGCGCCTGCACCGAGCAGCTCATCGCCGAGCGTCGGGCCCGCCCCCGCGACGACCTGATGTCGGCGATGATCCAGGCCCGGGACGAGGATGACCGGCTCACCGACACCGAGCTGATCGACATGGTCGTCGGCCTGCTGCTGGCCAGGTTCGAGGCGGTCACCACCCAGATTCCGAACTGCGTCTACGTCCTCACGCGGGGCGACCGTGCGCTCTGGAACCGCCTGCGTGCGAATCCGGCCGAGCTGCCGGCGGCGGTCGAGGAACTGCTGCGCTACAACGCCTCCGCCGGGCCCGGCCTGTTCGTCCGCTATGCACGGGAGGACGTCAACGTCGGCGGCACGCTGGTGCGCGCGGGCGAAGCCCTGACCGTCGCCAACGAGTCGGCCAACCACGACCCGGCCCGATTCGAGGACCCCGACGCGATCGACTTCACCCGGCCACCCGGTGGACACCTCAGCTTCGGCCATGGCGCGCACTACTGCGTCGGCGCCCAGCTCGGGCGCATCGACCTCCAGGAGGGACTGCGGGTGCTGCTCACCAGAACCCCGGAACTGACCGTCCGCGACCTCAAGTGGAAGGAACGTCCGCACGTCCGGGGCCCGGAGACGATGCGCGTGACCTGGCAGGGCGGCCCGGAATGACCACCACCGGCACCGGGGGTCCACCGGCTTCCGGTGGGTAGCGGCAGGTCGGCCGGATCCGGCGCGGCTGAGACTTCGACGCTCGGAGGGGGCTTGCTGTAGGTGCCGGTAGGGCGTGAAGGCTCGGCGCATGTTCGTGCCGGTCAGGACCTGTTTGTGTTGACCGGCGGGTGGGGTTGCCGACGGCGGGGGCGGTGGTGGGTTTCGGCGAGGTGGCCGAGGCGGACGGCTTCGAGTGATGCCTGCCGCCCTGAGTACGTCTGAGGGACCGCACCCCCGGCCGACCCAGCTCGAACTCCTCACCGGCCCCCTCCAAGGCCTGTACGACCCGACCCGTCAGGGCATGGCGCCGCCCTGTTCGCGCTTTTCGCCGGCATGGCCCGAGTCCGAGCGCGAGTAGATCCGGGAGAAGTCCCTCGAAGGGCAGGCGTCCGTCCGCGACCGTGGTCGGCACGGTGGACACCCCCCAGGTCGTCGACGACGGCATGACCGCCTATGCCCGCCCCCCCTGCGCGCCAACGGCGAATCCGTGCCTGAGGCCCGCCCAGAAGCTCGTCATGGACCACATCGACAACCGGCGTACTAAGCCGCTTGGGTCCGGCAGATGCGGCCGCTGGCATCCGCCCAGTCTGCGTTGACGCTCCATGACGGATGAGGAAACACGTTGGCAGGCTGCCGCCGAGCTGCGACGATGCAGCTGTTTCCCATACGGAGGGGTTTTTGTTCGTTTTCGTTTGTGCGCGGTGCGATGCCGAGCTGACCGTCCCCTTGTCTGAGGTCTCCCTTCCGGCCCACGCTCGTCAGAAGTACGGGAATGGGGTCCAGCTTCCGGTACTCATGGAGCCGGGGACGTTTGCCGTGGACCTGGACCCCTGGGGAGGGCCGTGGCGGATGTGGGACGAGATCGATCCGCGCGAGGCGGAGGCGCGCGGCATCTACGCACCGGTCTACGCCCTGTCCGACAGCACGCCCGGGGCGATCGTCATCGCGCCCGGCGATATCCGCGGAACCCGGCTCATCCCCGAGAAGCGCGGCGGTGCCTGCTGTGGCCTCGACGGGGCCGACGGGCCCAACATGGCCTGCGAAGCGTGCGACCTGCCCGTGGCAACCAGGGTCGACGACTGCTCGCTCTGGCAGACAGTGCGGCTCAGCTCGGACGCCGTGCGCCGCGTACTCGTCGACGGTGTCCACGCTGCGCCGTTCTCCTGGGCGGAGCTGGCAGAGAGAGGGGAGAGCACGCCCCCTTTCGAGCCGATCACCACATGGGGAGGACGGCTTGGGTCGAGCCACTACTGGTCGTGGAGTCCCCAATGGGAGGCGGCAGCCGGCCAGGCGCTCGCTCACCTGCTGGTGGCCTCCCAAGGGCAGCCGGTGAAGGTTCCCAACGGTCTGACCACAGACGTGTTCCAACGCGCGCTCGACACCCTGCTGCCCGCAGGCCCGCCAACGCGGCGCGCCGCCCTGGCTGGACCAGGAGAACCCTCACCCGACGCAGGCGTTGACATCCTCCTCGTACCGGTCCATCCCCAGACGGGCCAGACCTGGACCCCAGCCGGCCCGGCTGCATCGGCCTACCTCGTGCCTCTGCCGCTGGGGGTGTGGCTGTGGCTGGTCTCTCCCCAGCCGCACTTGCCGACTCCCGCATCGGGCGTCATCCCCCAAGACGTCCTCCGCGACGACCCGCCCCCACCACGCCCCAACTACCTGTTCCGGGCCGACCGGGGAACGTTCCAGCACACCTTGGTCCGGCTACCGGCCGTTCGCAGCCCGTGGATGCGCACCATCCTCGAGAACCTCACGCAGGACAGATCGGCCGACATCTTCTAGCTGGCTGGCTGCTGGCGCTGCGGGCCGGAAAGCGGCCTCGACCGCTGGCAGCCGATGCCAGCAGGGCGACCTCACCGGTGAGGGGATAACGCGGAGCCAAGTCCGGGCCGAGTGGGGATGCGCACTGCCCCCGGCGGGTGCGGGGACGACACTTCGTGTGCGTTGATGCTGGCAAGGGGAACTGGTTTTCATTGGGGAGGGTCGGTGGTTGGGGTATGGGGTCCTGGGGCGCTGTTAGTGATGTTCCTGTACACATCGGCCTGCCCGCGGGTGGAGACTGACCGTGCTCCCCCGGGGACCGCTGAGCACTTGGTGGCTATGCCGGCGCAACGGTGGCGTATCTAGGGCGCTCAGCACGGTGGGACCTGGCTCTGGGCAAGGAGGCGGGATGTGGGGAGAGGCGGATCGGGCCTGCGTCCGAACATCGCTCCCCGGGCGGCGAGCTAGTGCGGGATGGCTGTGACGACTCCGCCGCCGACTGCCTTGCCCGCCTCCCGGATGGAGAACCGCATTCCCCTCTCCATGGCGATCGGCTCGGCGAGCCGAACCTTCAGGAAGGCCGGTCCGCCCCGGGACACGTCGAGGTCCTGGCCACCCTGCCGGAGGACCGTGATCTGCCTGGTGACGTCCGTCGTGCGGAAGCAGAACTGGGCTTGGCGCCCCGCGAAGGTCACGTCGCGGCCGCCGTCTTCCTCCGGGAGGACGTACACCTCCGCTTCGAAGAGGCTGTGCGCCGTGGCCGAGCCGGGGGCGGCGAGGACTTGGCCGCGCCCGACGTCCCGGCGCGTGAGGCCCCGCAGCTCAAGGCCAACGTTTTCCCCGGCCTCCGCCGCTTCGAGGCGCTCACCGAACTTTTCGACGGCGGTGACGGTAGCGGTGCCCGAGGTGCGCAGACCGACGTACTCCACCTCGTCGCCCACCCTCAGGACTCCGCGCTCTATCCGGCCGGTGAGCATCGTGCGTGGGTGGGGACCGGAGAGGGCGAAGACGTCCTCGACCGGCATCAGGAAGGGCATGTCGCGCTCGCGGGGCGCGGCGGGGAAGCCGGCCGTCACGGCCAGCAGTTCCTCGGCGGCTGACGGCTGTCGTGCCGAGCCGAAGATAATCGGTACCTCCTCGGCCGGGTATGCGTGCTGCCGCAGCAGGTCGCGGACCTCCAGCGCCAGGACCTGCTGGAGCTCCCGGTCCGGCAGCAGGTCGGGCTTGTTCACGAACACGGCCACGTGTTCCACGCCGACCGCTCTGACAAGCCGCAGCAGTTCCCCGGTGGCGGGAGTCGCTCCGTCGGTCGCCGACAGCACGAGCACCACGGCGTGGCGATGCCCCTGAGTCAGCTTCTTGACGCTGCTCGTGCGGGGCGGCCAGTCGAGTGCCGTGAAGTGCCGCGCCATGGGGACGTGGCCTATGGCCCGGGCGACCCCCTCGATCAACGTGGTCGTGCCGCTGCCCGGAACGCCGACGTACTCCGTCTCCCGGCCTGCTCTGATCATCGCTTCGTCCATCGGCCCATTCTCGACGGCCGATCATTGACCGGACCAATCGATAGAGTCGTGGATCGTGGGAAACCCGGCTCCGAGTGCGCCAACCTTCGCCGACCGGCCGGAGACCGGGAGTAAGTACCGGATCAACGACGGCGTCACCTCGGCCCCGGCGGCACCGTAGATGCCACCCTCGCGAAGTGGCAGAGGAGAGGTACCTCCCGGGCCCCAGGCGCGGCGGCGGTTTTACACTGCGGTCAGACCGACCCGGCCTTGGACGGTGAGAGGGAGAGATCCAGCCAGCCCAAGAGTCTTTGCGTCATTCCCGCCGAAGGGAAAACTGCTGGCCCGCCGCCCGCGCTACACAAGAGGCTGGGAAGCTCACCTGCTCAGCGACGACCCTGAGCAGGGCGATTGCGCCCATCAGTCCGTTCGGCCCACGGGGGAAGTCCGCACATGCCGCAATCCGGCCTCAGCGCAGACGAGCGCATCGACGCCTTGATAGACCACCGGCGCACCGTCGCCAGCCTTCAGCGCCAGATCAAGCGGACCCGCATCGTCGGTATCGCCAAACTCGTGGGGTTGATCGGCGCTCCGCTGCTGCTGCTCTCGCTTATCGGCGCGACCGCTCTCACCTGGCGCCGCTACAACATGGCACCCATCAACATCTTCGGCTTCTTCGTCCTGGTCACCCTCGTCATTGGGTGCCTCGCCTTCCTCATGTTCTTCGATACCGAACAACCCATGCTTACTCACGAGAACGGGGAACGCACGCAGCAAGTAGATTCAGTCGCGGAGCTGAAGCTCGATCTCGAACTGGCCGAGGAGAAGCGGGTACTGGCCGCCGCTCAGGTCGCGCGCACCGTCTTCGAGCGGCAGTACTCCTACCGGGACATCATCCCCCGGGAGATCGATCGGCTGCGTGCCGAGAGCGCAACCTACCGGCGCCGGCACAACTGGCTCCAGTGGACGCTCATCCTCTGCTCTGCCGCAATCCCTGCGGTCGCCGCCCTCTACGACCCTCCGCAGCCCGGCAAGGGGATCCTCATCGGTCTCGGTGCCGCCGTCTCCGTCATCACCTCGGTGATGGGCTACTTCAAGTTCAAGGAGCGCGGCTTCAACCTCCAGCAGACGGCCGACGCCATCGAGCAGCACACCACCGCTCTCGAACTGGCCATCGCCCCCTACAACCGTCCCGAAGAGAAGGAGAACTTGGAGCTGTTCGCCGAGAACGTCGAATCCCTGCGGATCGAGCAGCGCAAACGCGAGCAGCAGCTCGACCAGCCGCACCAGGGACAGCAGGAGATCGTGTGACGCCGTCCGGCCGATACGGGCTCCACGGCACCGGGCCCCCGTCAACGATCGGCCGGTCCACCGTCAAACACACACCGCGTCACCCCACCAGGGCGAGTCCGGGGCGAGGAGCCGGCGGTGGACCCGGGACGCCCTCGGTGTCGTGAATGGCGGCGAGGTGCGCAGTTCGCACCACCACGCGGCGGCCGGCCTCGACGCCGATCACGAACAGCACAGGGGCATGACCGTGTGCGACAGGCTCCGGGCGGACAGCGTGATACCGCCGTGCGCGGAGCCGTTCAGCACGACGGTGATCGCGGTCATTACGTGCGCGGACAGGCGCCCCTATTGCTCTCACAAACGGTGGTTTTCAGGACTTGGTCGTCTTCCATCGGCTGCAGGTGCTGTCGATGACGTGCTTGTTGCCCCACTCGCCCGCACAGACCCGGAACTCAAGGATCCATCCCGCTTTGAAATCCTTGTTCTTGTACCGATACTTCTGGTAACCGGCTGTGTTCCAGATGGTTCCCTGCCGGATGGTCGCCTGTGACTCGGGATAGATACTGCGCCAGGCGACGAGGGTCGCGTGCCCGTCCTTCTTCTCGTCGACGATCTCGAACCAGTCCCCGTCCTTGCGGAAGCAGGCCTTCCCGACGGAGTTGTTCACGCACGACAGGGAGGTCGGACTGGTCGACCACGGGGCGTCGTCGGCCTCCTCGACGCTGAAGATGACGGCCGAGGCATTGCCGATCGTGAGCATGGTCGCGGCGGCCATACCACCGAGGACCGTGGCTATGCGAGCTATACGCAAGGTAGGTACCTCCTTTGAGGGGTGATCAGGTAGAACGCTGTGAGTGTAGAGCCGTCCAGTGTCTCCCCACGCGAGGAGACACTCCGCCCTCGCAGTCTTGTCACCGTGTGGCCGTCCACGGAGGTCAGGCCACGCCGTGTTCCAGGGAGCCGGCGACGTCGCGGCCGAGGCCGTAGCCGGGGCTGTCGTCTGCGGCGCGGCGCCCGGCGGGGGTGAGTTTCCCATGATCCCCGAGGCTGTCCTCGCTCAGCCGGCTGGTGGGCACTGGGCTGCGCCTTGATCGTCGGTGTGGGTGGTCTCGCGCACGCCCTGGGGCGACGGGTGGGTTCAGGGCGGTGTGAGGGTGTCGAGTTGTGCAGCAAGGTCGGGGTGGGTGGTGCTCAGGTGGGGGCGGGTGGCGTTGAGGGGGCGGATGAGCTCGGCGGGGTCGTCGTGGGCGAGGGCCGCGTGGAGCTGGCTGACCGGGAGGCGGGCTGTGGTGGGCAGGTCGGTGAGGGCGGTGATCTGGCCGGCGATGCGGCGCAGGTCGGCCGCGTTGTGGCGGGCCCAGGCGGCGGTGGTGCGTTCGGCGGCGCGGCGTCCGCGGGTGGCCTGGACGCGTTGTTCGCCGGTGGTTCCGGCGGGGCCGGGGCGGCCGCGCAGGTAGCGGCGTTCGGCGGCCTGGCGGCTGGCGACGCCGAGGGGGTGGGCGAGGTCGGCCCAGCTCGCTCCCGCATCGCGGGCGGTTTCGATCAGGCCGGTCTCCCATCCGGCGAGCTGCTCGCGCACCTGCCGCAGCAGCATCAGGGAGGCCAGCGCCTGCTCCGGCCCGGGGCCGGGCGCATCCCGGGTGTCCGGGGACTCTCGCTGGGCGCCGTGCAGGGCGTCGTCTATGGCGTGCAGGGCCGCCGCGGCAGCGAGGAACGACACCGGGCTGTGGGTATTCGTGCTGGTCGTGGACGGCTGGTCGGCTGCGCTCACGGACACCTCCCTCTCTTTGTCATCACATGGACGACATCGCGCTTGTCATCCATTGGATGACATGTTACAACGGTGCCAGTGAGGCGCATTGGCAGCAACTGCCTGAACCTGCTGGAGGTGTTTTCACGATGTTGATGCGCACTGACCCCTTCCGTGAGCTGGACCGGCTGACACAGCAGCTGATGGGCCCGGGCACCTGGTCGAGGCCGTCGGCGATGCCGATGGACGCCTACCGCGAGGGTGATGAGTACGTGGTGGCCTTCGACCTTCCGGGCGTCACCGCGGAGGCGATCGACATCGACGTCGAGCGGAACATGCTCACCGTCAAGGCCGAGCGCCGGCCGGTGGCGAAGGCCGACGACGTGCAGATGGAGCTGTCCGAGCGGCCGCTGGGTGTCTTCTCCCGCCAGATCGTGCTCGCCGACACCCTCGACACCGAGCACATCCAGGCCGACTACGACGCGGGCGTGCTCATCCTGCGCATCCCGATCGCCGAGCGCGCCAAGCCCCGCAAGATCTCCATCGGCGTCGGATCCGGCCACAAGGAGATCTCCGGCTGACACCGGCCGGACGGGTGCGGAGGGCGAGCACCCGATCTCCCCCTCACCAGCTCTCCGCACCCCCGTGTGCAGTCCGATGAAGAAAGGGGGTGGCGGCCGGCATGACTCTGCGACGCGACGCCTTCCTCGGCCACGTGAAAGAACGCGGCGAGTACGACACTTTGGAGGAAGCCGAGCGTGCGGCCCGTGTGGTGCTCGCCCTCCTCGGCGCACACCTGGTCGGCGACGTCCGCGCCCAGCTGGCGGCGCGCCTGCCTGAGGCGTTCGCCCTGATCCTGCTCAACCCACTGCAGAGCGCCGAGCCGCTGCCCCCGGAGCGGTTCGTCCGCGCAACCGCCGCCTGGATCGAGGGCGCTACCGAGCAGACCGCGGCCTGGGACGTCAGCGCCGTGCTGTCCACCGTCGCCGACGCAGTCGGCGAGGACCTGCTGGACCAGATCCTGCTCCAGCTCCCCGCCGGCTACGACCCGCTCTTCGGCCGCCCCCAGCCCACCTGACCACCCCGCACGCCGGTGCCCGCACACCGGCCACAGCAAGAAAGGCAACCACCCAGTGATCTCCGACCGGCAGGCACTGCCCCAGCAGCCGTACGGGACGGCATACGAGCAGATGCTGGAGAAGGTCCGCTACGAGGGCGCCTACCCCACCCGCGAGAGAGCCGACCAAGCCGTCCGCCTGGTGCTTGCCGGACTGGGGCGCCAGCTGACCAGCGACGAACGCGTCGACCTGGCCGGCTGCCTGCCCTTGGAAGCCGCACGCGTGCTGACCGCGCAGATCCCCGACACCCGGCCACTGACCGGCTGGGCCTTCGTCAAGGACCTCGCCGCCCGCACCGGCGCCTCCCTGGCCACCACCCGCTGGGACACCGGCTCCGTCTTCTCCGCCGTCGCCGCCTACGCCGGCCCCGACCTCACCACCCGCATCCTTCACCAGCTCCCCACCGGCTACGCCCTGCTGTTCGGCCGCGCCGAACTCACCCCGGCCGCGTAGACGGAGACGTGCCTGCTCGGGGCGGGCGCGGCGACCACTGCGTCGCTGTCCGCCCTCTACGCCCCCCGGTGCCCTTGCTGGCGCCGCCAGGGACGCATGGCGACCTCCGGCCGGTAGATGTCGACGAATCTGCCTAGTCGACCACGAGACCGCCGGTGAGGTTGAGCTCCGAGGCGGTCATCGTCCGGGCCCAGTCGGATGCGGCGAAGACCGCAGCGTTGGCGATGTCGTCGTAGTGCGGGCGTGTGGTCAGCAGGGCTCCTTCAGCGGCCCGGTTCTCCTCACCCGGCGCAGGAGAGCCGGGCGAGAGCAGCCAGACGACGCGCACGCCGTGCGGACCGAGCTCTGATGCCAGCTGCCGGCATACACCGGCAAGGGCGGACCAGGCGATATGTGAACCGCCCAGGCTGGGGATGGCCTCGCGTCCTCCGCCCATGACCAGGATGACGCCGTTGCCGCCCTGGACCATGTGCCGCGCCGCTGCCGTAGCCGTGGTGAGGGTGGTCGTCACCGCCTTCGTGACCGGGCGGAGCACATCCGCGACGGCCATGTCGAGGAGGGGGATCCCCTGCAGGTCGTCGTTGGACGTGGCGTTGAAGCAGATATCGATTCCGCGGCCTGGCGCAGCCACCGTGTCGGCATGGTGCTCAACGGCGTCGCGGTCCGTTGCATCCAGCGCCGCGACATGTGCAGTTCCACCGTCGTCCCGGATGCGCCGCGCGACGTCCTCCAGCGGCGGCACCGTCCTTCCGGTGAGATGGACGACGGCGCCCTCGCGCGCGAATCCGCGGGCGACCGCCGCCCCCACCGCTCCGGAACCGCCATGGACGATGGCTGTCCTGTCGGCCAGCAACATGACTCTCTCCTCCTGACGGCGGCAGCTGACCCTGCAGACCCGGGCGAGGAGGAAGCTCATCGCACGACCACCCCGCTCAACCGGCCGAGGGACAGCCTCACTGCACACCGCAGGCATTTTCCTCCGGTCCGCCCGGTGATCCAAACGAAACGCCGTAGCCGGGCGGCGGCAGCGTCACGCAGTGCCCTGCAGGTGATCCGGTCCCTGCCGGCACCGGCCCAGCTTCACCCGCCCGTCCGGCCGGACCTTGATGCTGATCCCGGCCTCGCTGCCGACCGCCCCCAGCCGCTCGGTCGTCTTCTTCCACGTCGCGTCCAGGACCCCGACCAGTTCCCCCAAATGCTCCTCGAAGTCCTCGGCCAGGCTCTCGACGGCGCCCGTATCTCCATGTCACGTTTGAAGCCGTGGGGTGATCGGGGATATGGGGGCGGCCGGGTATGAGGGTGACCGAGTTCAGCACGGATGTCGTGGCGCCGCCGGAGCGGTTCGGGCTGTTTCGGGACGTCACCGCACGGTCGCACATGCCCAACCGACTGCGCAGCAACGACTATGAGAATTTCCGCGCGAGGATGCAGACCGTGGACTTCGGGGAGTTACAGGTGTCCGCGTTGGCCTTTCCGCATCTGGATATCGCCCGAACAGCGAAGCTGATCCGGCAGGCCGACCCAGAAATATGGCAGGTCAACTACATGCTCGGCGCCCAAGGCGGCGTCTCTCTGGACGGCGCTGACGCAAACTTCCAGGTAGGCGACCTCCTGTTCATGGGCAGCAGCCGTCCGTACCGCGGCAACGTCCACACCTGTGACGACAGCTGGTCGCAGCTCGTCCTGCAGTTCCCGCGACGTCTGCTGCCGCTGCCGGAGAGGCTGGTGCAGGGCCTGCTCGCGGTCCCGATCGGCACGCACAGCGGCATGGGCGGCGTGCTCGCCCGGTGGATGGCAGACCTCAATGGGCGGGCTCACGAGTTCACCGATGCCGACGTCAACACTCTGGGCTCGGTCACCCTCGACCTCCTGGCATCCGTAGTCGCCCGCTGCCTGGACTCCGAGGACACGATGGACCCGGAATCCCGCCGTCGCGCTCTGCAGATGCGCATCCACGACTTCATCCGGCAACGGCTGGCCGACCCTAGTCTCACACCTGAGGCCATCGCCGCCGCACACGGCGTTTCGACCCGCCACCTGTACACGCTTTTCCGCGACCAAGGACTCACCGTCGCCGCCTGGATCCGTCAGTGCCGCCTGGAGCAGTGCCGCCACGACCTCGCCGACCCCCAGCTGCGCTCCCGTCACGTTCGGGCCGTCGCCGCCCGCTGGGGCTTCACCGACCCCGCGCACTTCAGCAGAACGTTCCGTGCCGCTTACGCCATGACACCGACGGACTACCGCCACCACGCCCTTGACGACGTCGCGCAGGAACGAACAAGCGCTGTGCAGAGACAGTCAAGGACAGTCCCCCCACACCAGGAGACCCTTGGTCCGGAGGGCCCGACCAGCAAGACGAATCGCGTCTCGCCTCTCTGCTAACGCAAGGGGGGATGATGCGCGCACGCAGTTTTCTCCCCGTCGTCGCTCTGGCAATCGGACGGGCCTTAACCAGCCCGACCACCATGGCCTACGCAGCCACTGCAATCGCCCCTCAAAAGCCGAAGGGACACACATGAGTACACGACGTTTGGTGAGCGTTGGTGCTGTCACCGCGGCACTCGCCAGCAGCCTGGCCGTCATGCCGGCGTCCGCCGCTCCGAATACGCGGGTTTCAAGCACCGACGTGACCGAGGCCTTCCTCCGCCCCATGGAGGACGACATGGCTACGGCAACCTCGGCCAGGCCCTTGCCCGGGGACCACTGCGAAAAGGTCGAAGACGGCGCCGGACCGGGCAACGTCGCTTACGGATGCTTCAAGACATACGGCGACAGCTGGATCATCCAAGACAGCAAAGGCGAAGGGGCGCAAACCTACATCTACTGGGAAAACTGGCTGTACGACGGTGCCAGGTGGAGGCCCTACCGACACGGGCGGTGCAACAACGACCTAGGCGCCCCCAACTGGGGGCAGTGCAATAAGGACTACTACGAGAGCGGCAGCACCAACTATTTCGGCAAAAAGGGCAGCCAAATGCGCTTCCAGGTGTGCGATAGGCACCCCTTCTTGCCAGACATGTGCAGCCCTACCGACATCGTCGGCGCCCCCTGGATCTCCAACTCCTGAAGGAGCGTCGTGTCCTGGCGGACGCGTCTGGGACACTGGGACGACGTCGTGGTCGAGAAGCGTGACGCCACCGCGAACGCTTCCCGCCGGACATCGTGATGCAGCAAACTCCTCCTCCACGGCCTTCGTGCTGGCAGTGCGTCCTTGGCTCGACACCGCAGCCTGCAAGGGCAAGCACGGCGGCCGGCCAAGCGCCTCCACGAGGGTGTCAATCGCCTCCATGGCGTCCTCGACAGCGGCGGTGCTGCCGCCCGTGGGGTGCGCGGCCTCGGCGAGGCGGCAGGCCGCCTTGCCGAGGCATCGGCGTATTCCTGGACCCCGGTGCGGCACCGGTGGAGAGATCCATTGCCTGCTCGGCGACGGGCGTTTCGGGGGCGGGGGTGATGAGAGTGCGAAGTCCCCGGCCGATGGCGCGACGCGGCTGCCCTGTGGTCACGGCAGGAGTCTGCCGTCCGGGCCGGGAGGGGCGGCTTCGAGGTCATCCAGGTGCGAACGAGCGCGTGCACGGAGTCCTTTCGGCGCCGGCGCACGGCAGCGCGGTGACCCGGGTGACGATACGGTCCGCGACGCCCAGGAGTCGCGAGACGCCCGTCCGACCCGCTGGCCGACGTCAGCCCGCCCACCCGATGTCCCGGACCTCGATCGCTCCGGCGTGCGGCATGTACTGGATCCAGCAACGCCGCCCGAACGCTTCCCGGATCTCCTCCACGGAGCCGGGATCACGGACGTCGGGCCAGGCTTGCGGATCCATCCGGGCGACATCCACGAGCGCCATCACTTCCCATCGGGCCTCGTCGCTGGGTAACTGCGCCATGACCTCGACTGCGAGCTCCTCCACCACGCCGTACCGCATCCTGCGCCCCCATGTGATCGACTCGGGCAGCAGGGCACGAAGGAACCGCCGATCACGTTCCGGCCTGTGGACAACCTCGACCGGCGTCCCACACCGGAATTCGACGAGTGGGAGCCGGAGCTGCCCCGGCGCTTGCCCGAACCCGAGTCGCTGCAACCGGTGAGAGCCACCGCCAGAGCAAGGGCGCCTGCCGCTGCCGACTTGGCGCGAGTCCACGTACGCATGTTGTCCCACTTTCCCCGTTCAACGTTCCTGCAGTGACGGAGGCGAACGCCTGTATCACCCGGAACGGCGGCAGGAACGCGGTGGCAAGGACCGCGACAGTGCGACCCACACGTTCGGCATCTGTGACACGGCAACAGCGGTACGGGGCGAGGCGTCGGCTCACGACATCGACGGCGCGACCCAACAGCAGCGACGGAGGGGCCCCGAAATCCCGCCGCACAACTTGGCGTTCTCCGCCAGATACCGGACTTCGGGGCCGGCGGTGCGGTCGGGATTCCGGGAAGCGCAGGCCGGTGACACCGTGCCTTTCCCATCCGGTCCGGGAGGTCGACGTCGGGGCAGTCGGTTCCGGGTGGTCAGACCGGGAAGGCCCCCGCCTGGCTCACTTCGGCGTCCAGGTCGCACCAGACGATGGAGACGCCACCGGAACGGGCGCGGTGGCCCAAGCGCAAGTACAGGGAGCCGTCCGGCCGATGGCAGACGGCGTAGGCGGTGAAGGAACTGCCGTAACAAGTGATCGACGCACCGTGCCCCCTGGTGCCCCTTTCGTACTGCCAGGCGTCGCAGGAGAACGCGGACCCCGCGGTGCTGGATGAAGCCCTGACCGTGCTTTCGGATGCCGAAGCCGAGGCGGGCGCGGCGGCACCTACCGCGCCCCCGCCCGCGAGCGCGAGGGATAGGCTGACGGCCGCGACACGACAGCGGGTACTCATGTTGCCCCCTTGCTGATGTGTGTTCGGATCGATGCGCGGGGTGACGCTACCCGTGGACACGGACACCCGGTAGGCCGGGGGCGGACTTGGCCGGGAACGGGCCATTCCCCTATCGCAGTCAGGTCAGAGCTCAGGGCCTTGCGGGCGGCTCGTCGGCCGACCGTATGGGGACGGATACCCGCTTGAGGTGACAGCAGAAGTCCTCTGGGTCGCCCTTCTTGTCCATCACGCCCGGCAGGACGTCGTCGGTGAGCCGGCGGGAGTGGTCGATGGCAGGCAGCTAGTCGTGGACCATCGCGTAAACGCCTGCTGCAGGGGGTTTGGTTCCTCGAGGGCGTCGGCGAAAGGTTGCCCTGCCTTACAGGGTCGGCGTGGACCCCTACCGGCAAAGAATCTCGGCACTCGGCTTGCGATCTGCGCCACTTCAGGTCGGGTGGTATGCGGCATGTCCGGCGAGAGGTGCCGCCCTGCTTACGCCACAGGCCCCAGTTCGCCTTCGACTGTGCTCCGGACGGTCCGGGGACGGCCCCAGAGGGCCAGGAGTTCGCTGGCGACGGCCACGGTCGCGGAGGTCATCCTGATCGCCGTCCGAGGCGTCGGCGGTTGCCGACAGCGTGCGGGGGACGGCTCCGGCATCCAGGAGAACGCGCCAGGAGGACGCGCCATCCTGCGGGCCGAGCTCAAGGAACTCCAGTCCTGTGACCCGGGCGATTTCCCGGGGGTTGGCGACTGTGCCGGGGCGGCGATGAGGGTGCGCAGGCGGGGCAACTCAAGGACGGGGGCGGTGCTGTACGGCGGCTCGCCGTCGGTCCCCGTCAGGGACAGGACTTCCAGGTCGGGGTGGGCGGTGGCCTCGACGGTCGGCACGCCGCCGTTGCCGGCCCCTGCCACGACCGGCAGTCGGTCCCCGCGAGGGATACAGCTTCTCTCCTCACCCGGCCCCGGATCAGCTCGGTGAGGGAGCCGGCGCCGAGTTCGGCGCCGATGCCTGCTCGTGGTCGGCGAGGACGAGCTGCCCGACGTTTCCACGAGGGCCCGTAGGAGGGGGCAGGCCGACCGCCGGCCCGTCTCCGCCGTTGCTGCCGAAGACGATCCAGCCGGGTGAGCCGGCCGAACCCTGCACTGGCGTCCGGCGGGGGGATGACTGCTTTCGCCGCCGGGAGCGCCCAGTAGGAGTGACGGGCGGCCCCGTCGACGCTGTGCAAGTACTCCAAGGAGGACGGCTCGCAGCCGATCGCCTGGGTGACGCGGTGCGCCGCCTTGCGGTCGTCGGCCCAGTCCTCCGACCGGGCCCGCGTCACGCGGTAGAGCACCTTGAGCTCGTCGGGCAGCGTGACGCCGAGGCGCGCCTGGGCGGCGGCCACCTTTTCGTCGCACCGTTGGAGTCGGGCAACTGCTCGCGCAGCGTCGGCTCCGGCAACTCCAGGTTTGCCGACGGGGCCGGTGCCGCGTCGGGCGTCGGATCGGGGAGGAGGCGCCAGGGCTCGGGAACCGAGCTGTCGGCCAGGACGGGCACTCCCAGGTGCGAGGAGGCCATGACGGTTTTAATGCCGGGCTGGACGAGATCGATGTGAGCGTGGTCCGTCCGGCTGGATGTCCGCCGTGAACGTGACCTCCTCGGCCTTGTCGCGCGCCGGCACATTATGTACGCGCTCCACCGTGGACCGCTCCGCCGACGACATGCGTCCCCGCAGTCCCATGCGCAGGTGTACGCGGCACTGCTGACACTTCGACCTCATGACGGCGGGTGCCGACACCAACGAGGGCACCCGGCGCCGGCCTCCGGCGCCGAGTCGTCCACCGGCTGCCGACTGGTCTACGGCACGGTCTCGGCTCCCGACCACACGTGGCCCTCGCGCCATTGGGACCCGTCCCAGACCATGACGTGGGCCTGTGCTCCGTAGCGACCGGGTCCGCAGGACGCCGATCCGCCGTAGTCGAAAACAATCGAAGGGCCGTAGGGACTGCCCAGGTCACCGCCTGTCTGGCCGGTGGGGCCGAATTTCCAGTCGGAGCTCCGGCACAGCTGCCACTCGGACCCGTTCCAGCGGAACACGTGGACCTGCACGCCGGCTTGGCTGGCCGGCTTGGTGAGTCCGGTGCCACAGCCCTGGGTCAGTGCGTAGGCGTTCCCGTACGCGAGATTGCCGGAGAACACGTTTGGCCGGGCGTGGTCGATGCCCGCGTCGCCCTGGGCGCACAAGCCCGGGCCGTTGTACAAGGCGACTCCCCGGGCCCAGGTGTAGGCGTGCGCGCCGACTGCGTCCAGACGGCCGCAAACAGCAGCGCGAAGACCGCACACACCATGGCTCTCAGCAACGAGCGAATCTTCGTCATGATCCCTCCGTTCCTCGCGTGAACCGAGGTCCGGATCCGGCCACTCCCAGCGTTTCACCGCGCTTTCGACTCGTGCAAACGGGCCGGAACAGCGACTGAATGCCCGGCCGCCGGTTCATGGGCGCTCAGGGAAGAAGGGGACCGTGGCGTCGAGGAACTCCGGCACGGCGACCCCTGCTTCGGGGATCGTCACCACTCGTCCTCATCGAAGACTTGGCGAGCGCCCGGCCCAGGCGGAGGCAGGCGTCGTGACCGGTGGCCAGGAAGAGGTAGAAGTCCGGTATGTCCTTGGTCGCTGGGTTGTGCCTTCGTGCTCCTGGGGGCGTCTCCGCGCGGTCGTGGTTCGTGCGTCATCGCTGCCGCAGTGCGGACCGCTGCCAGGAGTCCGGACAACTCGTTTGCGCTCCTCGGTAGGCGTGGGCCCTGCCCGGGTACACGGGCGCGTAGTGGGTGAGCGTGCCGGGTTTGACGCCGCTACCCGGCTGGCCGTGATGGCAGGGGTGGCTTCGACGCGGTAGGGAAGGGCGGGTGCGTACGTGAGGGAGAGACGGCCGCGGCTGCGGCGGGAGACGATTTCCTGTGTGCGCGGGTGCAACGCAGCCTGAGGGGCTTCAGGATGGGGCAGCCGGCGTTGACCTGCTCGACACGGGGGAGGGGAGGGAGATGCGAATGCAGTCACCGGCGCCTTCGCCGAGCAGGGATTCCCAGGGCGACGGTTGACTTGGCCGAGCCCTGGGCGGCTGCCCCGGCCTCGGTGACGCCTGGGTGGAGTGGTAGTCGCAGTGTCCGGCGGGCAGCCGGTTCGCAGTGAGCATGATCTGCAGTTCGTGGTGCTGAATCGCGATCTCGTGAACGCCGCTACCTGATAAGCGGCTTATAGGTGGAATGCAGTGCACGGTCGTCACCGTTTCGGTGGGGGTACCGGCGTACGGGTGCTTGGCCGGAGCGTGCTTCCGGGCTGCGTGTTTCTGCGCCGGGCGTGAGGAACGTGTCGGCTCCGCGCAAGTACGGTGTCGGCAGGTGCCGGTGCCGCAGGACGCACCGGGTTCGGCCGAAGCCGAAGCCGGAGGTCCGGGGTGCCAGGGGGCCTGTGCGAGATGGCGGCCGTCCGGGCTCATGGCCGGTGCAGGAGAAGTTCTGCGTTCCGGTCCGTCGGTGCTCCGGGGAAGCTCGGGTCGGCGCCCTGGGCGTTGGCCGCGAGCTCCCGGTAGAGGGAGGCGAGGCCGGTCCGTGAGAAGTCATGGTGATAGGAGCGGGGCGGGGCCGCCGACTCGATCAGCGTGGTGAACAGGGACAGCGTTCCGTCATGGTTGTCGGTGACCTCGATGACACGGGCGAGCTGAGGGCTGTCGATGTGGGAGGCAGTGCAGATCTCCCAGAAGGTGCGGCGCGGGCGAATGCGGTTGCAGTGGCTGTGGCCGTTGATCCAGGCCACGACGTTGCGGTGGCTGCCGAGCAGCCGGAGCAACTCGGCACCCGAGTGGCGGGTCTCGGCGGGACGGGCTGGATCGGGGGTTCCGTTGTTCATGCTCCAGCTGGGGTGGTGGCTGAAGACCAGCGCGTATTCGTCCCGGTGCCGGGTCAGGGTCTCGTCGAGCCACTTCAGCTGCCCGTGGCCGATGGACCCGGCCTTGCCGCCGCCGGGATCGGTCGAGTCGAGACTGATGCCGATGACGCCGTCAGCGACGGGGAACGCGTAGTAGAGGGTTCCTTCGGCGAGGTTGGCGGCGGTGTAGCCATGGCCGGCGGGCCCGGGACCGACGTGGTCCGGATCGAGGTGGGTCGCCAGGTACTCCCGCATGCTGAACGGAGCCCGGCGGGCATCGGGAGTGACGGTGCGGGCCTCGTACCCGCGCTTCAGCAGCACCTCGACACAGTGCCCTGCGGGGTCGGTGCCCCGTCCCTCGCCGGCCATGAGGGTCCTGGCCTCACCGGGCGGGACGGTCTGCAGCTTCCGGCTCCCCGTGGCCGCGGCGGCGATGGCGCTGTGACCCGAGGCGTAGCAGCCGCCGGAGAGCCCGTCGTGGTTGCCCAGCGTGGAGTACCAGGGGATGGCAAGGCCGGGGCTGTGCACCGGTTTGGTGGCGGCGCCGAGGAAGCCCTCGAGTTTCGGGAAGCCGGCGAGGCTGTCCAGGTCCCGCAGCAGGCTCTCGGGGTGCCAGAAGAGCTCCAGACCGCTGTCCTGGACGCCTTCGTAGTGGCCGGGCTCGCCCGTGTCCGGGGTGCAGGTGCCGCCGTTCATGGCGGTCAGGAACCAGTCCAGCTCGATCGTGGCGTTGTTGTCCGTGTTGTCGCCCGTGGTCATGACAAAGGACAGTGGGGCCCCGGTGGCCGGTCCGCCGCGCAGGTCGTTGACCCGTTCGACGAGCGACACCGCACCAGCCACGGTCAGGGCCTCCTGCGGCCGCCACGCCTTCGGGCTCCCTGCGCGGAGGAATTCGTAGCGCAGCGGGTGCTGGACGTCGGTGATGTGCAGGTCGGTGAAGTGGACGAAGGCGGCCAGGGGAGTGCGGCGATCGGCGCGGCCGGGCCGAGGGTCGGCGATGTCGCTCCGCACGATGCGCGGCCATCCCGGACCGTCCGCGAGGCGCCGGTAGCCCGGACCGTCCGGCCGGGCGGTGACGGCCATGAGGGTGGTTCCGGCAGCGAACGGCTCCCCGTCCGTCCCCGGCCGGTCGGCGCGCCCGGTGAATCCTGCCCGGACGACTCCTCCGGCGGCCCCCAGTCCTGCGGCGGCCCCGGCGAGGAACACGCGTCGCCGGATGCCGGCGGACGAGGAATGCGGCATTTGCGGACCCTTTCCGACCCGTGCGCTAGTCATCGTAAGCGCGGGGGCGTGACGCGGCCCGGCAACGCACGCGAACGAATTTTCGAATATGGTGGGAGGTGGCCGGAGCGGCACGGGCAGGTGTCCGGGGCCCGGTTCGCGCAGAGGCCGGGAAAACCCGTGCCCTGCACGGTCCGCCGACGGCCTGCGGCGTGTGCGCTGCTCGCTTCCCGGGGAGTGGAGCGCGAGAACGGCGACCGGCGTGCGCGACCCGCGCCGTTGCTCCGTCGGTCAGGGAGGAAACTGGACTGGGACCGGTCGATCCCTGCTGAAAGGAACCACGGATGCTGGAGCACAGGACCGTCGGCCAATTGATGACGCCCAAGGTCGCTCGGGTGCAGCGCGGCACGATGTTCCGGGAAATCGTCGCGGTGCTGAAGGAGAACGACATCACCGCCGTGCCCGTGGTGGACGACGCCGGCCACCCGGTCGGCGTGGTCTCCGAGGCCGACCTGCTGACCGGCGGTGGGGAGGGCGGGCACGCCGCGGCAACGGCCGAGACCCTGATGACGAGCCCCGCCGTCTGCGCGAGACCCGAGTGGAGCTTCGTCGAAGCCGCGCACGTGATGAAGGAGCACCGCGTCAAGCGACTGCCCGTCGTGGACGAGGAGGGACGGCTCGTCGGCATCGTGAGCAGGGGAGACCTCCTGGACGTCTTCCTCCGGCCCGACCACGCCATTCGTGCCGAGATCATCGAGGACGTCGTCGTCCGGGCACTGCACGAGCCACCGTCCGCGGTGGGTGTCGAGGTCGGCGACGGACTGGTCACCCTCAGCGGCTCACTGCGCCGCAAGTCCCTGATCCCCGTACTGGTGCAGATGTGCCGCGGCGTCGACGGGGTCGTCGCCGTCCGGGAACACCTGGCGTTCGACGTCGATGACGCTGCTGACGTTCCCGGGACGTGAGCTCGGCGCGGCCGGTGCGCGCCGGTCCGTCGTCAGGCGTCAACCGTGAGGCCGGCCGCGCCGCAGCGCCTCCCCGGCCGGTCTCACGGTCGATGCCTTTCCGCGCCCGGCGGCCGGGCTCCTGCCGGTTGGTCGCCGCGGGGTGAGGATGCGGGGCCCCTCTAGGTTGCGTCAACCCGTGGGGCCGGCCGGGTTCTGTGTGTGCACCCGGTTCCGCACGGAGACGGCTGCCGCTGTCCGGTTCGACGACAGTGCTCGAGGCACTGTCACGCTCCTTGGAGTGTTCATGTTCGCCGGAGCGAAAGCCGATGGCGCCCGCCGTGCTGGCCGGGGGCGTAGCAGTTGCGGGCATGCTGCTCGGGAGTGGAGTCCTCACTCGCTACCCGGATACATTTGCTGGTCACTGTTGTGCTGTTGACGTGCGCGGTGGTGGGCGGAGCTTGCGTTGGTTTTCTCGCAGGCGGCCTCTTGACGGCGGTGGTGGCTGCGGGTGTGGCCGGTCTGGGAGCGGGGATTGGGCCGTTCCTCGCCCGTCGCCAGGTGGCTTCCTCCTTCAGCCCGAGGCCGCCCTGGCTGACGGGTACGCGGAAGGCATCGAGGACGCGGCCTTGATGAGCATCGCGACGTACCACGCGGCGGCCTTCCCGCTCACCCCGGACGGAGTGAGCCAGGTGTGCCGAACGCCGAGCCCAGATGGCCAAGTCCGTTCAACAGGCGGGCTGAAGCTCCTCGTTGCCGACCGGTCCCTGTGCTGCTTGGTGGAGAGTTCCTCACGCGCGTCAGGAGGGGCCGGCGCTGGCGGCCTTCCAGGCTGCTTCGATCAGCTCGAAGATCTCGTCCACCGCGGCGTCCGGATCGGCCGCGTCGCGGGCCAGCGCGTAGGCGTCGATCACGAATCGCGCGATCGCCCGGCAGGCCGTCGGGGTCGGTGTCAGCCCGGGGTCTGCGGCCATGGCCGCGGCCAGCGAATCCGCGTGGCGTAGTCGCATCGACTCCTCGTACTCCCGCAGGGCGCGTGACGCGTTGATCATGCGGTAGACGGGCGCGGCGCTGTCCGCCGTGCAGTGCCGCACCATGGCCCGGATCTCCTGGCGCAGTGCCGGCATGAGCGGTTCCGCCGGCGCCCGGTCCGTGACTGCGCGGGTGAGGCGCTGCTCGAAGTCCTCGTCCAGCTCGAAGACCAGTGCCTCCTTCGAGGTGAAGTGGGAGAAGAGCGTGGTCACAGCGACGTCGGCCTCGGCGGCCACGTCGCGGATGCCTACGGCGTCGTACCCGCGCTCCAGGAAGAGCCGCAGGGCGGTGTCGGCGATCTTCTGGCGGGTCGCGGCCTTCTTGCGTTCACGGCGTCCAGTCGGCACGGTCATGACCTTATGCTAACAGGTATGAATTCACAACAGTGACTAAAAGCTAACGGTTAGTGCTACGGTCGGCGGCGTGAAGAAGGTGAGCTTCGCCGAGTTCGGCGGTCCTGACGTCCTGCACCTCATAGATGCTGAGGAGCCCCACGCGGGTCCCGGCCGGATACGCATCGCCGTACGCGCGGCGGGCGTGAACCCCGTCGACTGGAGGCTCCGCGAGGGCCAGGTCCTGGGTGCTCACCCCGTCGAGCTGCCTTCCGGGGTCGGCTTGGACGCGGCGGGGGTGGTGGACGAGATCGGCGAGGGGGTCGAAGGGGTCGAGATCGGCGACCATGTGTTCGGCGAAGGGGAAAGCACCTACGCTGAGTTCGCCATCCTCGGGGCCTGGGCCCGGATGCCCGACGGCCTGACGTTCGAGGAGGCGGCCGGATATCCCTCGGTGGTGGAGACCGCGCTGCGGGTCATCAGCGAGACGGGTGTGCGGCCGGGGCAGACGCTCTTGGTGAGCGGCGCGTCCGGGGGCGTGGGCTCGGCGGTGCTGCAGATTGCCCGAGAGCGCGGCATCAAGGTGATCGGCACGGCCGGCGCCGCGAACCAGGACTATCTGCGGAGCCTGGGTGCCCTCGCCACGACGTACGGCGAGGGCTGGGTCGAGCGGGTGCGGCGGCTCGGCACCGTCGACGCGGCGATCGACGTGGCCGGTTCGGGCGTGATCTGCGAACTCGTCGAGTTGACCGGTGACCCGCGGAAGGTGATCTCCACCGCCGATCTCGGTGCGCCGGAGCTGGACGTCCGGTTTTCCGGAGTGGCGGGGAGTGTGCCGGACGCGCTCGCAGAGGCGGTCGACCTCATCTCGCGAGGGAAGCTCCACATTCCGGTTGAGAAGTCGTACGCGCTCGCCGATGCCGCGGCGGCGCACATCGACAGCCAGGCCGGTCACACGCGCGGGCGCCGAGTCGTGGTTATTTGAGCAGATTTCCCACGCGGTTACGCAACGTGCGGGCCGGATGCCGACCGACCCTGCTGCTAGGAGACCGTCCATAGGAGGTCTTTCCTGGCCTTCGTCGACGCCTCCGACATTGACGTCCTGCAACTGGACCGCGTCTACCTGCTGGCGCCGGCCAGTGCCGCGGCGAACAAGCCCTATGTCCTCCTGCGCGACACCCTGCGGCAGACCGACCGTGTCGCCGTCGGCAAGATCACCTTGCGGATGAAGGAGTCCCTGGCCCTGCTGAGGGTCCGCGGGGATCTGATGGCGGTCCATACGATGCTCTGGCCCGACGAGGTCCGCGACCCCGAGGGCCTCGCGCCGCCCGGGTCGGTGAAGGTGCGCCCGCAGGAGATCGAGGTGGCCTCCGGCCTGATGGAGCGGATGTCGAAGGACTTCGACCTCGATGCCCTGAAGGACTCCTACCAGGTGGCGCTGGGGGAGCTGGTGCTGTCGAAGGTCGAGGACCGGCCTGTGAAGGAGCCGGTGGCCCAGGCTGCTGCGCCGTCGAACGTCGTTGACGTGATGGCTGCGCTGCAGGCGTCCTTCGACCGGGCCGACGAGGGCAGCAAGGTAGCAGCAGGGTCGACGGTCGGGAAGCCCGCAGCGAAGAGAGCCCCGGTGAAGAAGACGGCTGCCAGGAAGACCGCGGCGAAGAAGGCGAGCAGTGGGCGCAAGCGCCGCACCGGCTGACCTCACCCTGCATTCATGCGGAACGCCCGTCCTCTATGGCGGTCTCGCGCAGGCCGGCTGCTCGTAACCGCACCGGCAGCTGACAGGTGCCGGGAAGGGCTTCGGGCGTGACGGCCCGGCTGGGTAGAGGAGTCGGCTGAACGGGAGGCGTCTGTCCCGGTGTGCTTGGTGTCAGGGGTAGACGGGGGCATGTATGTGGGGACGGTACTCAACTTGGTTGGGTAATGTCGGGTATTGTGGGCCGCCGGTCACTTGCGCCGGTGGCCGCCGACCCATATGGGCCGGCCCTCGGTGTGCATGCTGTGACCGGCAGAGGGGCTGTCGTCCGACCGGACGGCGATGGGCGAGGCCAATAGGCCACTGGCCGGGCTGGACGATCAAGGAGACCAGCGGTGGATGCCAAGGAAAGCTTGCGCCACTACGGGCTTCGCCCCGTCGGCGCGGATCTCGACGAGGTCCGTGCACTCCTCAGAGAGCACACGGCGCGTGAGCGACGCGCCCAGGGCGAGGGCGACACCGAGCTGATGAGGCTCTGCTGCTTCCAGCTGTTCAACAGCGGCGACGTCGACGACGTGCTCCTGATTTGGAGTGCGAAGCAAGCCAGCTTCGACGCAGCGTGCTCGATCGACATCGAATTCCTGCTTGGGCACGGGCTCGACGCGACGAAGACCCATCTCTCGGCTAACCGTGCACCTGCTGCTGCTGCTGCGCTGGATCGACTGCGCGAGCTCGAGGCGGACGGTGAATTCGAGGGCTTCTCAGCGGAGGAGCGCTCCGCCTCCTACGACCGGTACTACGGCGACTGACGAATCTGCAGCGCAGCGCCGCTCGGTCGTCCGTGATGAGGCCGGTGCCCGCAAGGCAGCTGCCGACGAAATCCGGGCGGTACTGGAGCTGCTTGAGCCTGCGCTTCACGGCCCTGGTGATCTGGCCCAGGTCAGCTGCGGCGAGGTTGCCGATGTCGCGCTTGACCAGCGACCAGATGCCCTCCTGCGGGTCTCACCCTCTCGCCCCCCGGCCATACAGTCCCGAGCACGGCCACTTGCGGTCAGTCCGTGACCGGCCGGTCGCGCCGCAGCAGCATCCCGCTCTGCCAGCGCCTGCACGCCGGGCCGGGGCCGGGCTCCGGCGCGGGCGGGGCGCACCGAGCGGTAGGCGGAGACCGCCCGCGTGGCGTTATGCGCCCACGACAGGGGGCCTTCGGCCAGGCGCCGCCCGCGGCGCCGCAACGCGCGGGCCACCGACGGATTCCCATGCAGCCGCGCGAGCAGGCCCGGGATGTCGGCCATGTCAGGCTGCTCGGAGACCAGCGTGAAAGCCCACGTGCGCGACGTGCGCGGGAACCCGGCCAGCGCCTGAGGCGTGGCGATCACCGGCAGCCCCGCAGCCATGTAGGCCAGGACCTGCGCCCGCATCCTCAAGGCCTCGCTGTGGCAGGCACTCCCGGCCGACGCCCCGGCCAGCACCGTGGCGAGGTCGGGCACCGGCCCGTGCAGCTCGAACCGGGGCACCTCCGGCGGCAGGGACGACGACAGGAAGCGGCCATAGACGGCCACCGGTATGCCCTGCGGCAGGCGTGCGTGGAGCGTCTGGAGGGCCTGGACGTTGCCGGACTGCGTGAAATCAGCGGCCATCACCACCGGCCCCTCTTCCGCCAGTCAGGTACTGGATGGCGCTCATCGCGATGGCGACTTCCCCGACCACTCCGTACGGCGCGAAACCGCCGACACGGACCCACTGGTCCCACATCGCGTCGCCCATCAGGCTCGGGAGAATCTCCTGCGCGTACACCGCATGCTGCAACAGCACCGCCAAAGCCCCGGACGCCTTCGTGCAGGTGCGCACGGCCGCGCACAGGAGCCGGTCGTCGGCGGCCTCCACGGTGCGAAGCATGCCTGGCAGCCCGTACGCCAAGGGCGCCTGTAACATGAGGTCGACGCCGGCGAGCGCGGCTTGGCGGTGTGCTGTACGGATGCGCTCGATCGTCGGTTCCTGGTCTGGCCAAGCGTGCTCCAACACCTCCAGCATGCCCTCGAGCCCGACGTCGGCGCCGCCGCCGACCACCATCCGGGCCCCTGACTCCAGCACGGCTCGGTGGAACATGTTCGGCACCGAGTGGGCTGGCGAACGGGGCAGTTCGACCCCTGCTGCTGAGGCGTGCGACCGCAGAATCCCATCGAAGTCGCGTCGATGAGAGCGCCGGTTGTGCAGCAGCCGGGGCGCAGCCTCCTCCCGTGCCTGGAACGCCTCGTCCGAGTCCCCTGCGGGTACCTGCACGACGCCCGCCCGCGCGAAGGGCCGTTCGAGGGCTCTGAGCAGAGCCGCCCGAAGCCTCTTCGCGGTGGCCGGGGTGTCATCGATCGCCCAGAACACCCAGCCGAGCCACCCCGTACTGCGACCGGGCCACGTGAGGGCCGCAAGGTGCACGGCCCGCTGCACGATCTCGGGGCGAATCGTGCAGGAACCAGCATCGAACCAGTCCGGTGTACTGGGCAGCCACGCCTGGCGACGCCACCTCTCCAACTGGGTCGCGGTCACGGCGTGCCCGTGCTTCTCCACTTCTGCGACCAAGGCGAGTTCGGCCGCGGACGGCTTCGTGCGGGCCATGGTTCAGCTCCTCCGGTCCTGGTTTCCGGTGACGATGACGGAGCAGACGGCGGCCGCCGCTCCCCGGGCGTTCGCCCGTATCTCGCTCTGCGCCGCCGTAGCGCCGACGGCGGCCATCACGAGCAATGCGGGGAGACACGCGCCCCCGTTGCCGGCTGCAAGCAGGTTGGTGGTCAAGTGCATGGCCTTTCCCAGATTCGTCCTGCCGGACACCTCGGCAGTACAGCCCGTGCTGCCCACGAGGCCGGAACGGACTGCACCCCTATCTCGCCATGCCCGCTCAAGGGAACCGGGAGAAACCTCGCGGGGTTCACCCCCCTGGCCACCCGGGCCAGGGGGGTGAACTGGAGAAACCGACAGCTCCGGCTCCGGGCATTGGCAGGGACCGCCCGCGCGCTGGCAGTGCGGACGGCGGCATTGCGCCCGGCTTGGTGCCGCCCTCGCTGGCCGGGGCTTACATGTGCTCGGTGTGGTAGCCGTCGATGGGGACCTTTCTGCGGCGCCGGGTGCTGCGGTCGAACCGCTTCTGCCACTCGCGGGCCGGACGTTCACGGGCTCGGTGCGGCCGTCCTTGGTGGTGCCGGTGAGCGAGATGATGGCGAAGGCGGCCCGGCAGAACATCTTCTAGCGCAGCCAGCGGCCGGGGCAGCGGGGTGAAGCCAGTGATCATCACGCCACGATGGCCTCCTGCTTCCCCTCCGGGCACACCGCCGCAGCCGTCGCGTTCACCGCTGCCGTCACCCCGGCGTGGCTGTGGGTGGGCGCCGCGTGCGCCGTGCCCACGGTCTTGATGGCGGTCGAGCGGGTCCACAGCGGTGCCCACTACCCCTCCGATGTCGCGGCAGGAGCAGTGATCGGGGTAGCCGCAGCCGCCCTGGTGCGGACCGCGCCCCGCCTGCTGCTGCGCCACCTCGCGTGACACACCGGCCCGCAGCGTGCCCGGCCAGCACCGGGTAGGCGCGCCACTGACAGCAGCATGGACATCACAGGGGGTGGACCTGGCCATCTGGGGCCGCAAGGCTCTCGAACCGGTGTGGAGGCTTCGCCCGGCCTTCGAGCGGTGGTCGAAGAAGTAGGAGAGGCCGCGCGTTGGTGACGAGGGGCGCGTGACTGGAGTACCCGGCTTCGCGTCAGGCTGCCCTCCAACTGCGGCCGCTCACCCCAGCTTGCGGGGCCTGTGCCCGCTCGGGACGCTTCGTCCCGCCCCCGGTTGGCTGCCGGGGGCGGGACGAGGGGTATAGGGGGTGCGGCTCAGCCGGTGCTCGCGCGCCGGTGCCGGCGGAGCACGAAGGCCCCGCCCGCGAGAACGAGCGCCGCGCCCGAACTGCCGGCCAGCAGGGGGATGGAGGACGAGGAATGGTCCGCCTCGTGCTCGGTGCCGTAGCCGCTGGAGAAACCCTTAGTGTCGTACTCCGAGCCGGGCAGCTTGTCGGCGTAGCGGGCCTTGACCAGCTTCTGGTAGTCGCTGAGCGACACCGACGCCTGGCCGCCCAGTCCCTGCCGGGCCTGGTCGTTGAGCGGCTCGACGGTGTTGAGCTTGAGCTGGTACCAGCCGCGGATCTGCGGCTCGGTGAAGACCAGCGTGCCCACGGTGGCCTTGCTTGCGTATGAGGCGTCGCTGTCCCCGTCGCGCACGGCCGCCAGGTGCCAGCCGCCGCCCCGGGTGGGGGCGAGCATGACGGTGGCGTTGCGGCCGTTGACGGTGGCGCTCAGCGAGGAGACCAGCTGCGTCAGCTTGACCGCCTCGGTGGGCAGTGGCTGGGAGGTGCCCGCGACGAACCCGGGGGTGATCTCGTTCAGCGCCAACGGGTCCTTGATCGTGAAGGCCGGGAGGCCCTGGCACGGCTCGGCCGTCTCGGGGACCGTCTGAACCGACCCGGGGGTGCCGCCGGTGGGCACCGGAGTGCGCAGGAACCGGCAGACGGCGTTGCGGACGGCCGGGGACTTCACCGCGTCGAGGGCGGCCTGATAGTCCGGGATGTCCGCCGGGAGTGGGTCCTGGGCCGGGGCCGCGTTGGCCGGACCGACGACGGACAGCAGTACGGACGCGCTCAGCGCGAGGACGATGGAAAGGCGGGACAGACGAGAGTCCGCCCGCGTACTGGACGTTCTTGTTTTGCGCATGCCGCCTGCCTCAGGAAGAGATACCGATCCGGGAGTGGGTCCACGTGAACGAGCTGTTGCTCACGTAGTCGTTGTAGTTCCACCACGTGTACGTCTCGGTGTCCGGCCACGGGTCGCCGACGCCAATGGTGTTGTCCGACGTGTCGAAGCCGTAGACCACGTTCATGTGGCCGCCACCGGACGCCCACCCGATGCGGGCACCGACCGGCCGGGCCGCCTTGACGTCGGTGTACACCTGATTGAACGTGGCCGCGCTGTTGAGGCCCGACCCGGTGTGAGCCATACCCAGGCTGCTCCAGCCCTTGGCCATGTCCGCCAGCGTGGCGGGCTGATTGTTGCAGCCGTACTGGGGCTGCGCCCGGTTGCAGAAGTCCGTCTGCGTGCTGCCGTAGCCATGGTATTTGGCGATCGTCAGCCCGGAGGCGACCCAGCACCACTGGGTCTTCTCCTGCTTCAGCATGTCGATGTCGTCGTAGGCCGCTTCCGCGTGAGCCGTGCCTCCCGCGGCCACAAGCAACCCCGAGGCGGCCAGGGTGATGGCCGATGCTGCGGTTCCGTACCTGAATCTGCCCATGATTCTGCCTTCCCCTAAGGGGTGCGACGAGATGAGCGGGGCGATTGACACGAATATGACAGCGCACCACGCCGATACATTAAAGAACCCTCACAGAAAAGAACCCATACAGCTCATTTGTCACACAAATGCGATGTTCGGGTTGGCCTATCCCCTCCGGGCCGCCGATGAGGCGACCGGCCCCCTCTCACCCGTGCAGCGCCTTACCGCCGCCACGCGATTCCGGGGTGCCACTGCGGCATCGCGATACCTCGGAGTGCGGCCAGCCTCTCCACCCCGTTTCGGCCTTGGCTCAGGTGCCGGTGCAATGGGCCCGCTAACGCCGCTTCTTCTTTCTGGGCTCTGATGGCAGGGCGCACTGGAACCAGACGGTTTTGCCCAGGGGCTCGACGTTGACGGCCCACCGGTCGGCAAGGGTGTCGACCAGGAACAACCCCCGTCCGGTGAGGTGGAACGCCTGGGCGGGCACGAGGCACGGCAGCGCACGGGAGGGGTCACGGACCTCGACGCTGATCCAGTCCGGGCAGCGGGACATCCGCAAGCCGACCGTACGGGCGCCGGTGTGCTGGATGGCGTTTGCCGGCCAGTTCGGACACCAGCAGGCACACGGTGTCCGCCACGTCCTCTCCCAGCGCCCAGTGATCGGTCACCGCCCAGCGGGCCAAGCCGCGGGCCGTCCGCATCGCGCACGGGCCTGCTGGCACGCGTGCGTTCGCGGAGAAGTGCTGGAGAGGAAGCTCGATGGCTGTATAGGCGAGGAGGGAGAATGCAGCGGCAGCACCGAGGGTCGGCGCCCGCTCCTTGTGGCTGCGGGCCATCAGCAGCGAGGCCAGGAGCATCATCGCCAGGCACGCCCACGCCTGGGAGGTGTAGTGCAAGATCCACGCGTAGAGGATGCCCGCCATGCCGAAAACGCCCGCGAACGAGGCCAGCCCGATCACACGGCGCCGCACGGTGCGGCCTTTCTGCCACCAGGCGCCCGCAAGACCGAAGAGCGGTCCGGCGACGAAGGCCAGCGCCGGCCATAGCAGCGGATAGGTGAGATCGCCCATGCCGTCGCGGCCGAACTCCGCGTAGCCGTAGTACCCGACTACCAGGCCGGCCTCGGCCAGCAGGCCGGCCGCAGATACCACACGCAGGGACACCCTCCCAGCCAGCAGGGCACCGACGGCGAACGCGACGGCAGACCAGACGGCACCGGAATTAGGGAGCTGATCTCAGGGAGCGGGGAGCCAGCCCTGGACGAGGTTGGTCAGGACCCCGAGAAGCCCCGCGCACAGCGCCCCCCACCGTCGCGTATGTCCACCCTCGCGCGACCGTGACAGGGGCGCCTGCAGGGAAAGGCGTCTCGTTCATGGCAGCGATTCTCGCTGCTGGTACGCCATCGCGATAACGCCCGTACGTGCTTTGGAGATTGTCGCGTTTGCGCCACGGCAGGTGTGGCCGTTACTGGCCCCACAGGTCCGGCTGCCCCACGGCCTGCCCGTGCCGGACACGACGACCCCCGCGCCGCGTGAGCACTACCGGCTCACCACCCCCGACAGCATCGTCGACGGTACATACGCGAAGGTGGCCGACGATGCCCCGGCTGTCGTCTCCGCCGATCAGCAACGGGGCTTCGCCGACATCGGGATCACCGACGCCTCGTTCGTCACCAGCACCTACCAGACCCGGGGCAGGGCTGAGGAATCACCGCCCTGCCCCACCCGCCCATGCATGTCCTGGCCCGTGTTGCCCGACTACGCCGAAGCCTCGGCCCTTGCGCTGGGGGCGAACCCGCTCCCCTGCTCGGCGAACACCTTGATCGCGGCGCCCAGAAACTCCACCATCCCAGGGTGGTAGGAATCGTGGAACGCCCTCATGGCCTCGTCCTCGGCGTAGAAGAGCGACATGCCGACGTAAGCCTCCCTGGAGGGGTGTAGAACCGGCAGACGATGTCGAAGTGCCTGCGGACGAGCTCCTGGATCTGCTGATCCCCGGGCAGGGAGCCGTCGTCCAGGAAAGCCGTGATCTCCCGGTACAGGACGTCCTAGTCCTGGTGGACCCGCTCCCTGTCCACATGCTCCCAGTCGTTGGTCCCGGCAAGGCTCTTCGCCTGCTCCTCGGCCCACGACCGGCGACATTCGTCCTCGTAACTGTTCCCCACGGCACCGGTTCCCATCGTTTCGTCACCTCTCCGGTGGATCCCCGAGAGGCCGCCGACATGTCGACATCGACCGGCCGCCGATGATCAACTGCCGGTCCAGGCCGAACGGTGACACACAGCCACCGGGTCGGCAAACCATTTCTTGGACCCTCCGGCGCTCCTGGTGAGGTCCCGGTGGATGGTCAGGCATATCTTTCTGGTGTCCTGGTAGTTCTCGCGGAAAAAACAACGCTAAGGGGCTGCGGCCCAGCTCAGGGGGTCGGTATCACTGGCCGAGAGCGTTGACGCGGTTGGCGTACTCGCGGCGGGCCTTGCGCTGCGTAGGGATGGTCGTGGCGGCGTCGAGGGGCTGGCAGCGGTCGAGGAGTTGGCGGTGGACCGCGGGCGCGGCGGTGATGCGGAGGGTGTAGCCCGTGCCGCGTCGTACGGTCACGCCCTGGTCGAGCGTGGCCCGTTCGGCGGGGTCCAGGTCGGCCGTGCGGAGGAAGTCGGCGACCTTGCCCGGCATGTCGACGACGACCCGCAGCTCCGGAGTCGAGGCGTCCTGGTGACCCGCGACGTGCTCGGGCATGAGGTCGGCAACGGCCGTGCGGATGGCGCCGCGGCTGACGCTGTGTTCGCGGGCGAGAGCGGCGATGGACCGGCCTTCCCGGTACGCGGTGCGTACGGCGTCGGCCTTCTGGGCCTTGATGGCCGGGCGGCGTCCGCCCTTGTTGCCCTTGGCCTCGGCGGCCCGCAGCCCGTCGTAGGTCAGCTCGCGTTGAAGATCACGCTGGAGCTCCCCGGCGGCGGCGCGAGGGTCTGCACCATGAACTTCACCGTGGACAGCAGCTCGCCGGTGCGTGAGTGGCGCGCGGTGAGCTCCATCACGGAGAACGCGCCGTCGTGGATGCGCAGGGCGAGACGGTCCCGGTGCAGGACGTCGAGCACGTCGAGGATGTGCCCGGTACCGCGCACCAGGCGGAACATCTCGGAGATGTGCACGACATCGCCCGACCGCGCATAGGGTGAGCAGCTCGCCGAACCTCGGCCGCTCCAGCGGATGGAGGCGGCCCTGTTCTCCCGACGCTACGGCGAAGTGATTCCCAATGTAGTTGTCAAGGCGTCCTGGCCCGCTGAGAAGGTGCGGACGGTTCATGCCGGCTGGGTGATTTGGGGGCGCCTGGGTGAAGCAGCGTCCGTCGCGCAGTAACGCCCAGAGGACGTTCACACGCCGTCGGGCGAGCGCGAGCACGGCCTGGGTGTGGCGTTTTCCTTCGGCGCGCTTGCGGTCGTAGAACGCCCGGGAGACGGGACACGTGCGGATACTGATCAGGGCCGATCGGTAGAAGACTCGTTGCAGGCCGCGGTGGTAGCGCCGGGGCCGGTGGAGGTTGCCGCTGATGCGACCGGAGTCCCTTGGGGCGGGAGCGACTCCGGCGAACCCCGCGAGGCGGTCCGGTGTGCCGAAGACGACTATGTCGCCGCCGGTGGCGGCCAGGAACTCGGCTCCGAGGAGTGGACCGATCCCGGGCATGCTGGTCAGGACTTCTGCGTGGTGATGCTGCCGGAAGCGGTCCTCGATGTCCTTGCCGACGTCCGCAATCTCCTGGCTGAGGCTGATCACCCGCTTCGCGAGTGTGCGCACGAGCTGGGCGGTCAGCTTCTCCCCGGTGATCGCGGTCTGCTGACGTCCCGCCGCTTCCACGGCCAGGGCGGCGAGCGTGCCGGCGCTTCGTACCTTTCGGTTGTGCAGCCAGGACTCCAGCCGGCGAACGCCGGTCCGGCGGATCGCTGCCGGCGTCTGGTAGCCCGTCAGCAGGACCAGGGGACCCATGCTGGTGAGATCCAGCTGGCGCTCAAGGGCGGGGAAAATGCTGTTGAGCAGTCCCCGAATCCTGTTGATCGTCCGGGTACGGTCAGCCACGAGGTCGGAGCGATGGGCGGTGAGCAGTTTCAGCTCTACCGTGCTTTCGTCACCGGGCCGCATGGGGTGCAAGTCACGGCGCATCCGAGCCTGGTCGGCGATGACCGCTGCGTCGCGGGCGTCGGTCTTACCTTCGCCGCGGTACCCGCCGGCGGCACGGTTCACCGTGCGGCCCGGGATGTACAACAAGTGCTGATCATGGTTGAGCAGCAGGCCGATCAGGAGTGCCGCAGCACCGTCCGCCAGGTCAACGGCCCAGGTCGCGTCGCTGCTGAGGCGGAGGACGTCCGCGAGCAGCTGGAGCAGGTCCGGTTCATCGTTGGTCACGCGGCGCGAAAGAAGCCGACGGCCTTCCGCGTCGATCACCACGCAGTGGTGATGCGTCTTCCCGGCGTCGATCCCGGCCCATATCTGATCCACTGTGCCTCCGACGGTCGTAGGTGCGGTCCCGCAGACGACCTCGCCGTCGTGTCCCTACACAGCGATCTGATCGCACATCCCAATTGGCGGCCGAGTCGTCGTGGGGCGCCGGGCGGCCAGTCACTTCGAGCCATGGTCGGCAGACAAGTAGCAGCCACACCCGGTGCCCCCCCGGGCACTGAGACCCTACGAATGGCCTGAGCTACCCGGAAAGAAGGTAGGGACAAGTAGCTCTCTGTAGCGGATCAGGGGTGGCTTGTCAGAGTTTCGGGGGCGAACCGGTTGGGTTCGCATTGTTGCTGAAGTTCTTCGAGGTGGAGGCCCCGTTTCCGGAAGACGCTGGGGAAATCCCGGTGCCGGTGGTGTCGTACGTCGCTCAGCAGGTGAGGGTACCCGCGGAGGAGTGGGCCGCGTACGACTGGTCAGGGCGGGCGATCAAGCGGCACCGGATGGAGATCCGGGGCGCGTTCGGCTTCCATGAGTGCACCGAGGAGGACCAGTCCCAGCTCGCCGAGTGGCTGGCGGTGGAGCTGTGCGGGGTGGAGCTGAACCGGGACCGGCTGGCGGAGGCGGTGGTGGCCCGCTGCCGCAAGAATCGGCTGGAGCCGCCGGGCCTGCGGGCCTTGCCGTCGACATCGACCAGCACCGGGACCTGCATGTGGTCGGTCTCCCACACCTGGTTCCGCCAGCCCCGCGGCCGGGCCAGGAACACATCATGTTTACGCGCCGCCCGCTCCCCACCCGCGAGCCCCGCCCGCTCCCCCGGAGTCAGATCACGGCGGATCGCCCGGTGCAGCGTCGGAATCGACGGTGCATCCGCAGGCGGGGACTGCCGAGCGGCGCGGAGGACCAGCTCGCGGTGAACCGCCCGCACGTTCCCCTTCCACAAGGCCAACAGTCCACGGACCTCGGGCGTGATCACGAACCTCACATCGGCCCGGGACCGTGCGCCAGGGTAGGCAGCTGCGGTCTCATCGCCCTGAGCGGCGGCCAGCCAGCGCCACACAGTGCGCTCCGACACCCCCAGCGCGTCTGCAGCCACTCGTACATGGCCTGCTGCCAGCTTCTTCCCTGCCCGTAGTACGAGCAGCCGCCGCACGGCAGGGCCGCGCAGGGACCGCATCTCGACCTTGAGCTTCTCGGCGGGCTCGGGCTTGCTGATGGTGGTGCGGGCGGCAGTGGCCGCGGCCGCGTGAGGGGGCGCACAGCCGCGAGATTTTCAGGGTTCGCGGACCGGCCGGCGCGCCGTGTCCGCTCCGGGCCAGTCCCCGGGCGGCCAGTGGGGCTGGTACCGGCCGCTGTTGATCATCCAGTCGTAGGTGCCCTGGAGCCAGGCGGCGAGGGCGTGCAGGTAGGTCCTGGTGAGGGCATCAACGGCAGGGATCGCATGCTCGTAGAGCTCGTAGAAGACCTGGATCCGCTCGTTGGTCAGCGCGGCCGCCTGTGCCAAGCCGTCCTGGATGCCGGAGTTCTCGGCGTGGGCGCAGACCAGGGCGAGGTTGAAGATGAAGTCGGTGGGGCAGTTGCTGATTTCCCGTGGGAGGGAGAAGACATCGTTGGCCATGGCGATGATGTAGGCGGCGTGGGTGGTGAGGGCCTGGACGTGCGGGTGGTGCAACTGCCGGCTGGTCAGTTCCGGGCCTCCGCAGGCCGGCTCTACGAGGGCGAGGCAGGTGTAGTCCGCCGAGGCCTGGACGCGCAGGGCCAGGTAGTCCTTCACTGCAGGGGAGTGCTGGGTGGCCCGGCAGGCCGACTCGGCCAGGCAGCCGAGCAGGTATCCGCGGACTTTGTCATGGAACCTCGCGGTTTGCGCGAGCGAGCCCAGCCGGGTGAGGCGGGTGGAGATGTCGGCCAGAGCGCGGGCCAGCGGGGTGGTGGCGGAGCCGCCGTCCATCACCCGTAAAAGCGCCGCGGTTTGGGTGGTGACCACGACGGGGCTGGGCCGGGACTCGTCGACGAACCCGTCGTCGAGAGCGTAGAGCCAGGTCATCCAGTCCGCAGCGACGTGCAGGGCCTCCTTGCCGGCGGAGGGATACGCGTAGGCGGCCAGGTGACCGAAGGCGTGAGAGCTGTTGCTGAGGCGCGCGGCCTCATCGAACAACTGCTGCTCGACGAGCCACTGGCGGGTGTGCCGCTCAGCTCCCTCAGCGTCGCCGTGGCAGCCGTGCGGGAGATCCAGTGATATCGGGGGAAGGCGTAACGGGGCTGGCTGGCCCGGGCGAAGGCGGGCAGCTTGTGTGGCGTCCTGCGGTGCCGTGAACGGTTCGGAAGTTCCGGGCATGTCGGAGACGGATCCCATTCCAAGGAGAACCGAGCGGCCGTGGCACACCGCTCGGCTGGACTGCTGACAGCAGCACTGTGCCCCTTCGCGCGCACTGTGCCAGGAGCTGTATGGAAAGTCACCCAGGTAAGCGAAGTTGAGGCGCCGCACAGCAGCTCTGGCGAACCAGTCACAGACCGTCCACAACTGCGCTTGTCAGCGGCCGGTTACTGGGGAGATGGCTGGCCGCCGACGTGACCATGTGTGACTGCCGCTGGGCTGGCCGGTGGTCCGCTTCGGTTCGCGGTTCCGTTGGCGTCAGTAGACGGTTGACACGATCTGGCAGGCGGCTTCGGTCAGGTCACGGTCTCCGTCGATACGGGCGCGAGCCAGGGCCGTGCCGCGGTCCGCACTCGCCCTGCCAGACGTGGCGTTCGGGGGTATCGGGAAGGCGGACGTGTGAGCCGAGCAGCGTGTGCCCGCCGGATGCCGGGGCGGGCCCGGCGAGGGAGAGCAGCAACGGGGTCCGGGTCCACGTCGGCAAGGGGACGTCCACCAGCCGGCCCTGGGACAGGAGAGTGCCGAAGTCGACGGCAGCGCCCGCCGTGTGCAGGCCGCGACCACGGCCAGCAGCCCGCGGGGCAGCGCACCGTCGCGCACCATGCACGGCAGCGCCTCGGCGTACGCCCCGGCGGCATGCGCGGTCTCCTCGGCCGACAGGATCAGGAGCGGGTGCGGGGCGAGTTCCAGGAAGACCCGGTACCCGTCGTCCAAAGCTGCCCGCACCGCACGCGCGAACCGTACCGGCTCACGCAGATTGGCCGTCCAGCAGGAGGCGTCGGCGATGACCGTCGCCCGGTGGTCCGTCAGGGTCGGCGAGTAGTACGGAACCCGCGGCGGGGACGACGTTAAACCGCCGAGCAGTGCAGTGAGTTCGGTGAGGACCGGCTCCACCTGAGGCGTGTGCGAGGCGACGTCCACCGCCACCTCCCGGGCCGGAACGCCACGCTGTTCCCATCCGGCGAGAAGCGCGCGGACCGTATGGGCAGGCCCGCCGATGACGGTGTTCTGCGGCGACGCCATCACCGCGACCACCACGTCCCGGTCCACTCCGGCCTCGGCCAGCTCTCTGCGCACCTCGGTCGCCGGCGGCCGCACCGAGGCCACGGCCCCGCGCCCGGCCAGCCGGAGACGCAGCCGGGACCGCCGGCAGATGACCCGTACCCCGTCCGCCGGCGGCTGCATCCCCGCGACCACGGCGGCGCCGATCTCGCCCAGCGAGTGGCCGATCACCGCGCCCGGCCGCACCCCGTGCTCCGCCAGTGACGCGGCCAGCGCGATCTGCGTCGGGAAGAGGGTCGGCTGCACCCGGTCGATCCCGGTGACCGTCTTCGGAGCGGTCAGCGCCTCGGTCACCGAGAACCCGGAGTCGGCCGCGATGAGCGGCTCGGCCTCCGCGATCGTCGCGGCGAAGGCCTGCCCCTTTCTCATTGACCGTGGCCTTTGTCCGGCCTCAAGGACGGCGTGGTGAGATGAATTCCCGCCTGATCGTTCACTCGTCGCAGTGCTGATCCTGGTCTCGACCTTTGCAGTGATGCTCGCCAACCTGATCGTGATCCACCGCGCCTGTCGCCATTCGGGCGAATGGCGACAGGCGCGGGGATAGCGGTCGCCCACCAGAGCCCTGAAGGCGCGGTGGCGAGGCGGGGCGTGGGGTCAGGGTGCGGTAGTGAGGGCGGGCCAGAGGGTGGTGGCGGTGAGGGGCTGGGCCAGGCGGAGGGCCCAGTAGGTTTCATCGCCGTCTTCGTCGCGCCAGGACCACAGGCGGGTGGTGGCGAGGTGGAGCGGGCTGAGCCGGGTGATGCCGATGGCGCCGTGCAGTTGGTGGGCGATACGGGCGATCTCGGCAGCCGAGGCGGATGCCTGGGTCTTGGCTGCGGCGACGGCGAGCTGTGCGGCCGGGCCGCCGGTGTCCAGCGGGGCGGCGGCGGCCCGGACCACGGTGCGGACCAGTGCGGTCTCCTCGATCAGCCGCGCTTCTTCCTGCTTGACGGCCTGGAAGCGGCTGAGCGGACGGCCGAACTGGGTGCGGGCGGTGGTGTGGGCGACCGTCAGGTCGACGCAGCGTTCGGCGGCGCCGGCGATCAGGGCAGAGCGGGCCAGGGCCGCGCGGAGCCGGGCCTCGTCGAGCAGTTCGGGGGAGACCCGGCGGACGTGGGAGGCGGGGATCTCCAGGGCGGCGAGGTGCAGGTCGTCGCGGGGTTCCTCGGCGAGGTTGCCGCCGGGGGTGAGGACGGCCTGGTCGGGGGTCACGGTGAACAGGACGGGGCCGAAGGGGGCGGTGGCCAGGACGGCCACCGCGGTGGCGGCTCGGGCCCAGGGAACGCGGCGCAGGGTACCGGTGACCAGCAGGGTGTCGTCGTCGCCCAGGCAGCCGGGCGAGCCGACGGGAGAGGCGGTCGGATGTGCGTATCGGATCGTCAGCTCGGGGGCGATCGCGTAGCTGAGCGGGCCGTCGGGGACGGGGAGCCCGGCGCGGCGCAGCAGGGGGCGGGCGACCAGGGCGGTCTCGGCAAGGGGGGCGGGGACGGCGCGGTGTCCTGCCTCCCGGGCGGCGGCGAGGAGGTCGGCGGTGGAAGCGTCCTCGGAGGGGAGGGCCACGGCGTCGGGAGCGGTGGTGTTGGTGACGACGGCGATGGCGCCCGCAGCGGCGTGGAAGGCAGCGGTGTCGTAGGCGTCGGCGGAGATGACAGGGGCGCTGGTGTCGATCGTGTGGGTTTTCATCAATGCTGCTCCAGACCTCGAGTGATGATGCCGCGAAGGATTTCGTTGGTGCCGCCGCGCAGGGTGTAGCCGGGGCTGTGCAGCAGGGCGAAGGCGAGCAGTTCGGGGTGGCTGCCGGGAGTGGCGTGCGGGTCGGCCGGGGTCGGCAGGACGCTGCGAACGGTGTCGACCAGCGTGCCCTCCAGGCGGGTGCCGAGGTCCTTGACCAGGGCGGCCTGGATGTCGGGCGAGGCACCCGCGTCCAGTGCGGCCGCCACCCCGAGGGACAGTCGGCGGACACTGTGCAGACGGGCCGTCAGGATGCCGACCTGGGTGAGCTGTTCGGCCGTGGCCGAGCCTTTCTCCAGTTCGCGGAGCATGGAGACCAGCAGGGGGAAGGTGGACAGGTAACGTTCCGGGCCGCTGCGCTCGAAGGCGAGTTCGCCGGTGACCTGCTTCCAGCCGTCGCCCCGCTGCCCGAGCAACATGCCGTCGGGAACGTCGACGCCTTCGAGATGGAAGGCGTTGAAGCGGTGCTCGCCGGTCATCAGCCGGATCGGCTCGATCCGCACACCCGACGCGCGCAGGTCGACGATGAACTGGCTGAGCCCTGCATGCTTGTCCTCGGTGTCGTCGGTGCGGGCCAGGACGATGGCGTAGTCGTTGACGTGAGCGCCGCCGGTCCACATCTTGGTGCCGGTCAACCGCCATCCGTCGGCGGTGCGTTCGGCGCGGGTGGCGACCGAGGCCAGGTCGGAGCCGCTGCTCTTCTCGCTCATGCCGATGGAGAAGAAGCACCGCCCGGCGGCGATCCTGGGCAGAAAGAAGCGACGCTGCTCCTCGGTGCCGTGCCGGAGGATGGAGGGGCCGGCTTGCCGGTCGGAGACCCAGTGGGCGCTGACCGGGGCGCCGGCCGCGAGCAGTTCCTCGATCACCACGTAGCGTTCCAGGAAGCCGCGGCCCGCGCCGCCGTACTCGGTGGGCAGGGCCATGCCGACCCAGCCGCGCACGGCGAGGCGGCGGCTGAAGGCGGGGTCCCAGCCGGCCAGCCAGGAGTCGGGGCGGCCGAGGACAGTGCCGCGGGCGCGTTCTTCATCGAGAAAGGCGCGGACCTCGTGGCGAAGCCGTCGGGCCGATTCAGGCAGGACGACATCGGGGAAGGCAATCGGAGAAAGCGTCGAAGGAGACATGGTTCATCCGCTCCCGGAGTTGGTGAGTGGGCGGTGCATTTCTTCTCGGTACGCGAATTCAGTACGCCAATTCAGTTCGGGAACTCGGTACGCGAATTCAGTACGGGAACTCGGTACGGGAACTCGGTCAGTTCGCGGGGTGCAGCAAGGAAGGGTCGAAGCCGACTTCGCGGAGCACCTGGTCGGTGTGCTGGCCGATGCGCGGGCAGGGCCGCAGCTCCGGCTCCGGGTCGGCCGAGTAGCGGACCGGGCGGCCGATGACCCGGTAAGGACCCTCGGTAGGGTGTTCGGCCTCGGACAGCAGGCCGCCCTCCTGGGCGTAGGCGGTGGTGGCGGCGGACTCCAGGTCGAGCACCGGGGCGGCGGCGATGCCCGCCCGGTCGCAGAACTCCTGCCATTCGGCGCTGGTGTGCCGCAGCGCCAGCTCCGCGAGCAGCGGGTGGAACGCGTCGGCGTTGCGGGCCCGCTCGGGTCCGGTGGCGAAGCGCGGGTCGGCGGCCAGTTCGGGGCGGTTGACGAAGGCGGTGAAGTCCCGCCAGTTGCGGTCGCTGTGCGGCAGGATGCACATCCAGCCGTCGGCGGTGCGCAGGGCGCGGCGCTGTGGGCTGAGTGAGCGGGCCGAGCCGAACTCCCCGTCGGCCTCCAGGGCGGCCGCTCCCAGGTGCTCGACCAGGTTGAAGGCGAGCATGGTGTCGGCCATGGGGACCTCGATGTGCTGTCCGGTGCCGCCGTGTTCCCGGTAGTGCAGCGCGGCCAGGACCGACTGGGCGATCTGCATGCCGCAGATCTTGTCGGCAAGGACCGTGGGGACGTAGTGGGGCTGGCCGGAGACCTGGTGGTTGAGCCAGACCAGGCCGCTGGCCGCCTGGATGATGTCGTCGTAGGCGGCACGGGTGCCGTAGCGGCTGTCGCTGCGGAAGCCCTGGGCACTCGCGTAGATCAGACCGGGGTTGACGGCCGCGACCTCGCCGTAGCCGAGGCGGAGCTTCTCCAGGGCCTGCGGGCGCAGGTTGGTGATGAGGACGTCGGCGGTGCGCAGCAGGGCGAGCAGGGCGTCGAGGCCGTGCGGGGCCTTGAGGTCGATGGTGACGCTGCGCTTGTTGCGGTTCAGGTTGAGTGCCGGGCCGCCCATGCCGGGGTGGCGCTGCGGCGGGTAATGACGCGTCATGTCGCCGGTGGGCGGCTCGACCTTGATCACGTCCGCGCCCAGGTCGCCGAGTTGCTGGGCGGCGTAGGGGCCCATGATCACGCTGGCGAGTTCGATGACGCGGACTCCGGCGAGGAGTCCGCGGCGGGAGGGGCCGCTCGGCTTCTGGGA